>NZ_JAUHUK010000040.1:0-9398 GCF_030417915.1 Pseudomonas sp. C32
GCCAAGCCGTCGATGGATTTTCGGAAGTCGACCGGCTTTGGGTACAGATACACTTTTTCGACTTTGGCATCGGGTCGCATCATGGCGAGCTGGCTCCTGAAGGAATCGGGAGCACAGCATCCGGGATCAGCTAAGCGCTTTGAATGTGGGGTTTATGGAGCGCTTAGTGCGCCAGCCAAGCTGGCAGTTGATAAAGGGTAAAATTCCCTACGAGAGAAGTTATGGCGAAACACCTCGACCCCGAGTCATGCGTGATGCACCGCGAGGTGTATGGCGAAGCGTTGGCAGGGGAAACCAGCAGGCCAGCCATTGAGCCGCGAAATCATGAGTCCGGGGCGCCGACGCTGTTAAGCGAAGCGGAAGGCCACAGTGTGCATGACGATAATCGCAAGTCATGCATCACGCCCTGCGCGGTCGTAGACCCTGAGCATGCTGGGAAGTCAACTGTACGGAAGCTGGGAGATCTCATCCGTGTCTGGTCGTGACACGCCAGACGGGGCAAGAAAGGCCACAAGCCAAAAGCTTGCCGTCTACGCGGATGAGAAGTCGGATAACTCCGTAGTACCTGGGAAGTTGCCGAACAATGAGCTTGGCTCAGCGGAGGTAATGGAGGAAAGGGAGTTAGCCAAGGGGAACAGTGAACAGCCTTCCGCATCCCGGACTCAGAGCCGGACAAGTGCGTTGTCAGGGTTGCTCGCTGTACGTCAAGCAGCCCGGCGGGATCGCCGGGTCAAGTTCACGAGCCTGCTGCACCACGTAACGGTCGAGTTGTTGCGCGAGAGTTTCTACAACCTCAAGCGAGATGCGGCCAGTGGTGTGGATGGCCTATCGTGGCGAGAGTACGAGCAAGACCTGCTCACAAAGCTGAAAGCCCTACACGACAAAGTGCACAGTGGTTGTTATCGAGCCAAACCTGTTCGGCGGGTATATATCCCAAAGGCAGACGGTAGCGAGCGACCGCTGGGCGTGACTGCCTTGGAAGACAAGATCGTCCAGGCCGCGGTCGTGCAAGTGCTCAATGCGATTTATGAGCAGAATTTTCTCGGACTTTCGTATGGGTTTCGCCCTGGTCGAGGGCAACACGATGCATTGGACGCTTTATCGGTAGGAATACAGAACTCTCGTGTTCGCTGGGTATTGGACGTGGATATTCGTGCGTTCTTTGACACCATCGATCACGAGTGGATGATGTGTTTTCTGCAACACCGAATCGCGGATCGACGGGTGTTAGCGTTAATAGCCCGATGGTTACGCACAGGTGTTCTTGAAAACGGAAAGCGCATTCCTGCGAAACAGGGCACACCACAAGGTTCGCCTATTTCACCGCTATTAGCCAATATCTACCTGCACTACGTGATGGATTTATGGGTCAGGCAATGGCGTCGGCGTGCAGCCAAGAGCGGGATGATTGCCGTGCGGTACGCAGACGACAGTGTGCAGGGGTTTGAAAAGCATGAAGATGCATGGAGTTTTCGCCAAGCGTTGGAAGTTCGACTGTAAGCGTCTGCCCAACACATCTTGCTCAATGTTCAGCGTCCGTCTAGAAGCTGAAATCTACCTCGTAAATACCCCGGGCCGCACGGATGCTCACAGGGCGTGTGACTGGCCTTACGTCACTCAACTCCCATGCGAGCCAGCCATCTTCAAAATAGCTTGCACAAGCTGCTTGCATGTCAGCGAGGATGAAGGGGCGCACGGCTTTCACGCGCACAATTGCGACGGCAATACCGTCATCGTCTTCGTCCCCATCGGTATGGAGAAATCGGCCGTTTTCGACAATCAGGAGATCCTCGGAAGGATCTAATTCTGGATGCCAACGACGAACTTCGAGGGTTTTCTCGCCAGAAGCGATTCGGCCGCCACTGGGCCGTACAATTGATAAAGCCTTGATGGTTTTCTCCTAAAATTAGAATAAGTGCTCAGCCGAGTCACCTTGCGCAGGTCAGCCCGGCATCCACTGATGCGGCAGTAGATGCCCAATCTCACTGGCCTTCTGCCTCGGCAGCCGCGTCAGCACATCCTTAAGATATGCATACGGATCATGTCCATTCATGCGTGCCGACTGGATCAAACTCATGATCGCTGCCGCTCGTTTACCGCTACGAAGAGACCCAGCGAACAACCAATTGGAACGCCCAAGCGCCCATGGCCTGATCGTGTTCTCCACCGGATTATTGTCGATGGGCACAGCACCATCATCCAAGTAGCGCGTCAGCGCTACCCAGCGTTTCAAGCTGTAGTCCAAAGCCTTGGCCGTAGCCGAGCCTTCTGGCACAAGCTCGCGCTGAGCCAGCATCCACTCATGCAACTTTCCTGCGATGGGAACCGCTATTTCCTGACGTAATCGCCTGCGGTCTTTATCGCTCATTTCTTTGGCTTGCCGCTCGATCTCGTACAGGCCGCCAATTGAGTGCAGTGCCTGTTCGGCCAGTTGGCTCTTGTTCGCCACATGCAGGTCGAAGAACTTACGGCGAGCGTGCGCCATGCAGCCGATTTCGGTGATGCCCAGTTCAAAGCTGGCCTTGTAACCCGCGAAGTCATCGCAGACCAGCTTGCCGTTCCACGTGCCAAGGAAGTTACGTGCATGTTCCCCAGCACGGCTGGGGCTGAAGTCGTAGACCACGGCCTTCAGTGCCGAGAACGGCGTCGTGCAATAAGCCCAGACATAAGCTCGGTGCGTTTTCTTCTCGCCAGGCGTTAGCATCTGCACCGGGGTTTCATCGGCATGCACGACTCGCTGAGCCAGCACCGCCTCGCGCAGGGCATCCACCAACGGCTGGAGTTGCACGCCAGTTTGGCCCACCCACTGAGCCAGTGTTGAGCGCGGGATCGCAAGACCTACACGGCCAAAGATCTTTTCCTGTCGGTACAGCGGAAGATGGTCGGCAAACTTGGCCACCATCACGTGGGCCAACAGCCCGGCAGTTGGGATGCCCTTGTCGATCACCTGGGCCGGTACCGGCGCCTGGATCAGTGTTTCGCACTGGCGGCAGGCCCACTTCCCACGTACATGCTGCTCAACGGTAAACACGCCCGGTGTGTAATCCAGCTTCTCGCTGACGTCTTCGCCGATGCGCTGAAGCTGGCACCCGCAGACGCACTGGGTGTTCTCTGGCTCGTGACGAATGACGGTACGTGGGAACTGCGGCGGCAGCGGCGCTCGCTTGGGCTTTTGGCGGGTTTCGTCCGACGTCGGGGTAGGACGAAGCGCATTCAGTTCTGCCTCGATGGCCTCAAGGTCGGTGTTGAGCAGGTCATCCAGCAAGCTGCCTTGCGCCGGGCTGATTTGCTCGCTGCGCTTGGCAAACTTATGGCGCTTGAGGATGGCTATTTCGTGAGAGAGCTGCTCGATGATCGTCTCATCACGATGGATCTTTCGGCCCATGGTGTCGACCTTCGACAGCAACTGCGCAGCGAGTGCGCGCAGTTGTTCAGGTGTCATCTGGTCGAGATTGGGCGAGGAAGTCATGCAGTGGATTTTACCAAAGCGATCCACCTGCCACAGCGCAAAAACAAGGCTAAATCAATGTGATTGCGCCGTTAGCGCCAACCCGCTGCCATGGCAAACCGAGCACCAACGCTTGAAGTTGTTCAGCGTCGAGTTCGACTTCCAGGCCGCGATGAGTGCCAGGCCAATGGAATTTCCCTTGGTTCAACCGCCGTGCGGCAAGCCAGATGCCCACGCCATCATGCACCAGCACCTTCATCCGGTTGGCACGGCGATTGGCGAACAGATAAGCGCAGTGCGGCTTCGCCGCACCGAACACTGCGACCACGCGGGCCAGCGCCGTGTCGGTGCCGGCACGCATGTCCATGGGCTCCGTGGCGAGCCAGATGGCGTCGATGCGGATCATTGCGATAGGCTGCGGATAAAGTGTGCGCAGCCGTCCGGGTCGGAGATGGGCCATTTGACCGTGATGGATTTGTCGCCCAGCGGCAGTGCGATAACCACCGCTTCATCAGCGTGCCTTTTAGGTATCGGTTGCAGCGGTACGAACGCGGGAAGTGGAGCGACGGGTTTGTCCCGGTAAATCGGCAGCCACTTGCGGATGACGTTGGCGTTGATGCCATGGCTGATGGCGACGCTGGACACCGTGGCGCCTGGTTGCAGGCATTCCTGCACGACCTGGGCCTTGAAGGGTTTGGGGTAAGAGCTTCGTTGGCGCATGAGAATCCTCGCGATAAGGGTGATCGCGTCCGCTTAAAAATGATCTGACCCCGAAATGTTGGACATCAACATCCAGGGGTGTCATGAAAAAGTACACAGAGCAGGCGAAATTGTCGGTTGTTGAAGATTACTGTTCGGGGAGCGCAGGTCACCGAGAGGTAGCGCATCGTCACGGAGTCAATTCTTCTTCGCTTCGAAAGTGGATTGCGGCCTATCAGGCACTTGGTGCCGAAGGCCTCAAAAGTAAGAAAAAGAAGAACTACAGCCCTGAGTTCAAGCTGAATGTATTGCAGCGCATGCGAGAGGAAGAGCTGTCCTATCGCCAAGTCGCTGCGCTGTTTGATATCCGGAAATCCGACATCATTGGCGAATGGGAGCGCAGGTATGATGAAGGCGGTTTGGAGGCCTTGTCCCGGCAGCCAGGAAGCGGACGTCAGAAGAAAATGACAAACCCCATCCCGTCCATTCAGCTTGAATCTTCGGACGATGAAGCTCGTACGCGTGATGATTTGCTGGCCGAATTGAGCCAGTTGCGGATGGAAATTGCTTATTTAAAAAAGCTCGATGCCTTGGTTCAAGCGAAGGAACGAGCAGCGCAGCGGAAAAAGCGCAAATCGTGATTGAACTGAGGCAGGAGCACTCTCTGGAAGGCCTTCTGAAATTGGCTGGCCTGGCCCGTAGCACTTTTTACTATCAACAAAAGGTGCAGCAATCCGTTGATAAATACGCGGTACTGAAGTCCAAAATTTGCTCAATTTTCGACGAGCACAAGGGCCGATATGGCTATCGCCGTATCACTGCTGCCGTTCGGCGAGCTGGCCATCTCGTGAACCACTAGACTGTTCAGCGCCTCATGGGCGAGCTTCAGTTGAAAAGCTGTGTGCGCATAAAGAAATACCGGGCCTACAGAGGCGGAGAAGGTCAGGTTGCGCCGAACCTGCTGAAGCGGAAGTTCGACGCCAAACGACCAAATCAGAAATGGGTAACAGATGTGACGGAGTTTCGGGTCGGGGGGCAGAAGCTTTATCTCTCGCCGATCCTTGACCTCTATAACGGCGAAATAATCGCCTTCAAGACCGCGAGGCGCCCGCTGTTCGACATGGTTGGTGCGATGCTACGGAAGGCTTTTGAGAGGCTGCGGCCACGCGATAAACCAATCTTGCATTCCGACCAGGGGTGGCAGTACCGGATGCCTATCTACCGCCGCGTGCTGAACGAGCGTGCGGTAAAGCCAAGCATGTCCCGTAAAGGAAATTGCTATGACAATGCGGCCATGGAAAGCTTTTTTGGCACGCTGAAGTCAGAGTTCTTTTACCTGAACAAATTCAACAGTCTCGATGAGCTTGAAGCAGGTATAGAGGACTACATACACTACTATAATCATTCGCGAATCAGGCTGAAACTAAGCGGCCTGAGCCCTGTGGAATACAGGACTCAAGCACGGCGGGCATAGAAGGCGTCCAACTTTTCGGGGTCAGATCAAAATAGGCGGACACCATCGCCCTTAATTCAGGATTTCTGAAGGTGTGTTCGCTGGCCGCTTACGTTCGACTTGCGCAGTTCAACCTGACCTTGCATCCAGAGAAAACACGCTTGCTGCGGTTTGGCTGGTTCGCGGTCGAAGATCGTAAGAAGCGCGGAGAAGGTAAACCCGAAACATTCGATTTTCTCGGGTTCACCCATTTCTGTGATCAAACCAAGAGCGGTATGTTTGTGGTTGGGCGTGTAACCATTGGTAAGCGCATGAGGGCAACGCTCAAAGAGATACGAGCGCAACTTCACAAGCGCAGGCACGAGCCAGTCCCAGTGATTGGTCAGTGGTTTAATCGATTGTTTAGAGGGTATTGCAATTATTACCATGTCCCCGGTAATACGCGGCGGCTGGATGCCTTTCGCCGTGAAATTATCGGGGCATGGAGGCATGCTCTAAAACGACGAAGTCAGCGTCACCGGTTGAATTGGGAGCGCATGATTTCGCTGGCCCGTTTCTTCATACCCTATCCACGAGAGTTACCAATGCATCCGTATCCCATAACCCGCCTCGGCGTCAAAACCCAAGGCAGGAGCCGTATGCGGTAATTCTGCATGTACGGATCTGTGCGGGGGGTGGCAGGTGACTGCCATTCCTACCGCGACCGTTAGACGCGTGACCATCGCCAAACGTATGAGAACGACAATCGTGGAAATACGGGCGCAGTTACACAAGCGTAGGCATGAACCCGTCTCCGTGGTCGGACAATGGTCGCCGTCTGTTTAAAGGTCGCTGCAACTACTATTACGAACCCGCTAAGCCGCGTCGACAAGATGCCTTTCGCCGTGAAGTGATCGGTACCTGGCGACGCGCTCTTAAACGGCGAAGTCAGCGGAACCGTCTGTGTTGGGAGTGCATGACTAAGTTGGCCCGGCTATTCATACCCTGTCATAGTGAATTACCAATGCATCCGCATCTCATAACCCGCTTCGGCCCCAAAACTCAAGACGGGAGCAGAATGCGGTAATTCCGCGCGTACAGATCTGTGTGTTGGGGGAGGGCGGGTGACTGCCATTCCTCCCCCCAATCAACCTCGTCGACTACTGCCTCATGAGGGGGCTGGACGAGCCGTACCGAAGTTCGGTGTCATGTGGGTCAATGTCGAATGCAGCATATTCGTCTAAGTCAGCGCCACGTAAATAATATTTGGTGCCGAAGCGGCGGCCAAGTTTTCAGTTTTTCAAGATCGCCATCATAGTATGGACCACCCCTTAATGACCCATTCTATTTTATTGATTACTGACGAACGTGGACTCCTTTGTTGATCTTAAGACAAACTTACGTTTTAGATTCAGCATGGGGCGTTCAACAAATCTCCAGCTACCATAAGCAAGTACAAGAGTTAGCGGTAGTGCGAAAACTGCCACTGCGACCGGATTAGTTAAGGCGAAAGCTGTAATCACTGCCTTCTGGACTGGCCAAGCAAAAATATATGTTCCGTATGAGAGATCCCCAATTTTCTTTAAACTGAAAATCTGAGGGATTCCGATAGCGAGAAATATTGTAATGTAGGATAGGGATAAATAAAGAACTGGAGTTTGGCTGGAGGTGCCTTTCGCGCCATACAATGCAATGATCATGATAATCGCTAGTGCGCCCGAGAGAGGGATTTCCTTTCTGTAAATGTAAGAGAATGAACCTATGAAGAAGAAGAGGCCATAGTGTAAGATAGACCAAGTTTGAACCGCTTTGAAGATGAAGGGGCCACGGCTTGCGTCCGAAATGTTTAGGTAAAGCGAACTGTATATGAAAATCGATATGAGGGCCAGAAGTGCCAGTGCCGCCGTCCGTCTCGTCAATAGTCGGAGCATAACCAGAATGGGAAGAAATATATAGAGGGCGCACTCAATAGGGAGAGTCCAGAGGGAGCCATTTACATGGGGGTATGTACCACCCTCAAAGACACCGGGAAGGTTGTATTGTATCGGGAATACCATGAAGTTGAGGAGGTGCTCCATTGTTGTTGGGTTTGTTATGTACTCCCTAAATCCAAGATTTGTAAAAAAGCCGCCTATGATAATTACGTCAAACAAAGATACCAGCAAAAGAGCAGGTACAATTCTAAGTATCCTGGAAATAACATAGTCTTCTGTCGATCTTTCTAGTGCGGATTTTGTAACGAGCAATCCACTCAGAACAAAAAAAACACATACAGCGAGACTTCCGCCCCCTATCAGTCCCCCGGTTACAGATGCAACAGGATCTACCTCTGAACCTGTCAGTGGCCAGCTATGAGCTATGAGAACCAATATAGCTGCCAAGATCCGTATCAAGTCTATGTTGTTATATTTTGACTGAAGCGCGACTTCAATTGTTTTCATCTTAACTCACTTAACCACTTGCAAAAGGTTGATTGCACCGTTGGATCCACCCTCGCGGGTTCAAGGCGATGAACTATCAGCCAAAAGACTGGGATGTTTGCGACCTGCACCCCATGTCCACCGGAATTGTAGCCGCCTGCAATTCAGCACCACACCAGCGCCCGCCCGTGACGCTCAGATCGTGATCATTCGTTGCGTTAACCTCCAGCAACGTCACTCCCTCTCAGCTTCAAACTTTATTTGGCCACTCCCCCTACTTACCGCTCGAGCGGTTGGAGCGTCCCTATGTCTCACAATGATGAAAGAGAAAGCTGGAGTCTGGCTGATCAGTTGATCGAGGCCGGCCGGCGAGTATACCAAAGATTCGGCGGTGTCGAGCGCGTCATCGAGTGCATACGGATTTCTTCCTCACATCAGCCGGAAGGCTATCGGGCCGGTATTCAGCAACGTATCGAGTTGGAGCGCCGTGGTAACCTTTCACGTGTACGAAAGACGCCCGGACGGTGCCGTCAGCAAGTTGCTTGACCTCAACGGCCGCGTCCCAGAAACCGAATGGACGGCTGGTTCGTCGAGTTCGACGGCGTGATGCACCTGGTCCTGACTGCATCCCTGTTTCACTATCGTTACCCAAGAGTGCTGTCCGGCAAAGTCTAGTGGAAGGTAGGCGTGCCGAACGCATCATCTGCGTCAAGCAGGTGCCTGCGTGAACTGGCCTAATAATTCCGGCCCCCTGTTAAGGGCGATATGATTTCCTCAATTTGGAGGATCCATGAAAGAAAGAAGAGTCTACCCCGTGAATTTAAGCATCGTGCAACCCAGCATGGGGATTGATGATGATTGTTCGGTACAGGAAGTCTTCGCGTCACTGGATATAAGTGCGCCGTGTTACGCTGCTGGGTAGATCAGGTTTCGTTAGGAGTAAGCCAGTTAGTTCAACGCACGAAGGCCATTACGAAAGCTTGATGAGTCTCTGGTTTTTTAGGACACTTTGACTGCCAGAACTGTCCCAGTTCTACCTGACCTTACAGAGCAAAACACGCGTTTTTCGCTTTGGTTGGTATGCGGCGTATGTAGTGGTCAACTAATCCCGGACACGACGTTAAGTTTTTCCTCGGCCCGCGCTGGTGCCAACCCCTCGTTGAATTGGTGAGGTCGAATCCAGTTGTAGCGATGCATCAAAAAATGGCTGATATCGCGCTGTGCTTCCTGCGCAGTTCGATAGCCCACGGTCGGTATCCATTCTGTTTTCAAGCTGCGAAATACGCGCTCCATCGGTGCGTTATCCCAGCAGTTTCCTCGTCGACTCATGCTTTGGCGCATGCGGTATCGCCACAACCGCTGGCGAAAGAGTCGGCTTGCATATTGCGATCCCTGGTCT
>NZ_JAUHUK010000041.1:0-9376 GCF_030417915.1 Pseudomonas sp. C32
CTTGACCTTCATTGACTGAGGTGAAAAGTGCCGACCTTGTTTGCCAAGGTCGGCATTTTGTCATTTGTAGGTGAGGGTAAAGTTCAGCGTGCCTTTGGCTTCACCTGCTTCAATATCCCGGCTGGCTTCGATCTGGTAGAAGCGCGCGGCAAAGTGAAGCGGGGTGCCTTTAGAGCTGATTTTTTCTATTGCGACGTCCTGACTGAGTTCAATGGGTGTTGTCTGGTCGCCCTTGAGTATCTGAATGCCGACACCTTTAGCGCTGGATCCCGGCGTCAAACTGAACACTCCCGGAATCGGCGGGGTGACTGGCAATGAACCACCAGCGCCTTCGAAGCGGATGTGTGCGGTGGCGATGTTGAGGTCGGCATCATCGGCAATACAGGTGCTTAAAAAGATACTGAATGGGACGGCGGTTGTCGTGTAGCCAGGGGCATTAAAATCAGCCAGATCCCAATCCCCCAATTGCACCGGGTCGGCGCTGACTTTGTGACTGCCGCAATGGGCCTGAATGACGGTGCCGCTTAATCCAGCCCGAAAGGTCTTGCCAGGGATGCCGGAAAACTCCCCGCTGAACAACTCCTGCCCGTCAAAGGTTTGTGGGTCAAGAGGGATGGGGCCTGTCTTGATCAAGGTGATGTAGCTTTCCAGGCTGGAGAAGTTCATCTGCGCCGAGCCCATTGGCCTTTGATGATGCGCGCTGAAGGGTACTGTGGGGTCACCCGTGTCGGGGGTAAACGAGTTCGAGGCAAAGCCGTCGAACGGAAAGCCCAGTTGGAACCGAACACCGACTCCGGGAATGTTGGTCGACAACACATCTTGGATCGCCCCGAAGGTACCGATGCCGACAGGCAAGTTTTGGGCGAACGGGACACTGGTTGCCGCGTTGAACGTCAGTCGAACATTGCCATCGTTATCGCAGCGCACGGCGCGCCCTTCGATATTGGGTGTTAGCTTGCGTTCTCGTCTGCCGATAATGCTTCCCACAGGGGCGTCCCGCGGTACGTAAACGGTCCCCATGTTCTGATTGAATGTCATGGTCGCACCCCCTCCGCTCAACCATTCGCATGTATTGGGCGTTGCGGCGGCGAAGACCGTGGGTGCCTGGCAACCGGCCAACAAAGCCAGCAGTCCAGTCAGGCGGTGCACGGTAGGTCTCATGGTGTTACTCCTGAGTGGACAGTACCTGTAGGGGGGTTGTAATAACGGGGGGTAATCAGAGGCATGTCAGCTCCTGCATTCGGTAGCCCTGTGCCAGATCCATGCTCTGTGGGTCGACGTGTAATTGACATTGCGGCTCGCTCAACTCACCCCATCTGACGTCAATGATCTGTGGTTCGGCGCTGGTTGAAAGCATGACTTGCCCGGCTTGCCCGACCACGCCAAGCACATCACCTTGCCGATTACTTAATTGCGCTCCGAACGGCAGCACTTGGCCGCGAGACGTTCGGCCAGTGATGACCAGGCGCGTCACGGTGCGTGCAGCAAAGGTGTTTTTGACAATCGCCCCACGTGTCGGAATGACCTGGGCGGTTCCGTTGTCGATTTCTACATCGGGTCCTAACTGATCGGTTTGCAGCACTAACTGATTGACCCGATACGGCCGAAGGTACGGCGCCAGGGCGAAGCCCCGTTCATTGGTTTGAACCCCGGGGGCATTCATCAGACCCACACCTGCAATACCCGGGACCTCCACCAGTGCGGTGGTCTCACCCAAGTAAGGGCCGGCTTCAATGCCGTCCGCGTGTAGCAGTAAAGCGCCGGTGGCATTCAGTGAAACATTGCGGTAGTCCGGGCCTTGAGTCACGCCGGCACCGACACCACCGAACGACGCTTGATAACCGAGCGAGAGTGCCGCCGCATGCTGTCGATTGTCATCGCGGCTGATCGAGGCCTGGTAATTGAGGCGGTTCAGGTCGGAGCTGCCGCTGAGGGTCGCGCGCTGGGTAAATTGGTCGCCGCTTTTCTGGGTATCGAACGATGCATTGGCCGAGTGGCCGAAATCCAGTGGCAAGCTGATGCTCAGGCCGATCTGCCGGTCACTGCCCCGGGATGTGTTCAGCGATTGTGAGGCAAAAACGTTGAAACCCACGCTTTTGTAACGGGTACTGGCATTGAGTTGATACTGACGCTCTGTATGACCGCTTTGCCAATAGTCCTGCTGTGACAGCGTCAAGCTCAAATTACTGCGAGTGCCGATACTCTGGTAAATCGAAGCTTCCAACCGGCTGCGGCGACTGCCGTACCAATGCGCGTCCTGGCTTCTCTGGCGCACAGCCTCGTCAAAGTCCCGATAGCCCTCGGTCGAGTAACGATAGCCGGCAAAGCGCAGGTTTGTGTTGGTGGCGAAGGCCTTGCCATATTTCAACGCGTAACTCATACCTTGGACGTGCGGTGAATCCAGGCTGCCAATATCGGCACTCGAATGAGTCAAGTCCATGGAGAGGGCGCCGAAGTGACCCAGATCCCGGGCTAAACCCAGTGTACCTGCCTGGTAAAATTCACTGGCCATCAGGCCACCGTATAACGTCGAGTTCCATCCCGCTCCCATGGCCAGGGTACCTTGCCAGAGCAAGGGCTCTTCCAGTCCGTGCGAACCGTTATAGCGGCCCATGGCCGCGCTATAGCGCCATACACCTTCGCGTAACAGGTTGCTGACCGTGGCGAATGATTGGGTGAAACGCCTGACTTGACCATCGGCCTCTGTCAGCACGATTTCCAGTTCGCCGCTGCCACCGTTTGTACTCAGGTCATCGATTTCATATTGGCCTGGGCTGACATACGTGGTGTAAAGAGGATAACCATTCTGGAACACTTCAAGTTTGGCGCGCGTTTGTGCAACGCCGCGGATAACCGGTGCGTACCCTTGCAGGACATCTGGCAGGATACCCATGTCCGAACCAATCAAAACCCCCGTGATTGGCTGGCTTTTGAACACGTCGCCACTGGTGAAGGTTTCTCCCAGCGTCAGGTTGGCATGAGTGCCAGGCAGAACGCGCTGTGCGTAGGAATACGCCCTGGCCCATTCGCGCTGTCCATTCTCGTTCTGGCGCAGCGACTGGTTACTGCGCAAACGCCAAGGCCCTAGATTGACGCCGCTGTTGAGATACAGGTCATCGGTGTTTTGCCGGCCGCGATAGCGGTTGGTTCCTTGCTGTGCCGACGCCTGATAGCTGACGAACGCCGCATTGATGCCAGGGTCCCAGCGCTCGGGGTCGATGTGTCCGAGCACATCACGACGCATGGCGATGTGAGGAATGGAAATCGCCAGCGACAATTGGCTGCCATCGAAATCGGTGTCGGCGCCGGGGATTAATGTCTGTAGATCGATGCAACGGTCATTCAATAAGTCGGGGTCGGCGATACTGTCGAGTCGAACACCCATTTGGCCGAGCAGTTCGGCGGACAGACAGGGCGCCAGGTGGTTGCCCTTTGGGCTGAGATCAAACTCGATTTCGCGTTGACCGAAGTCAATCAGGTTCACTCGAATATCAACCAGATAGCGCCCAGGTCCCAGATCGTGTGTTTGAGCAAGGGCCTGTAACGCCTGTTGGCCAGCACTGCTGGCATGTTCCGGGCTCTGTCGCAGGAAACCGGATTGAAATTCAATGGAAGGTGCTGTCTGGGCAACCCTCGAATCAGCGAAAGTGACACCGCTGTAGCCCGCCACAAGCAAATGAACAAGGTGCAGCCGAGGCGCGCGTCGGCAGACAAGAGATAAAGGAATAGTCATAGTCCGGGCGCACTGTCTCAAGGGGTCATCTGAATCGGCAGGGTCAGCGGCGTGGAGTAGCCGCCATAGTCGTTGATGGCCGAGAACTCAACCTGCTGGCCTGGCGTGGGGCCAGGGCCCGTCAGCGCATAGGTCTGCCGGGATAATGGCGCGACCATTTGCGGGTTCTCGATAACCTGGCGGCGGTCATCTCCCTTGATTGCCATTTGAATAAACGTCACGTGGAAAGGCGTCGGGTTATGCACTTCCAGTTGTGATTTGCCGCCGGAACGCTTGATCGACCACTGCAGGTCTTTCAGGCGAGACATGGGGTTGTCTTTGAGTTCAGCCGGGCGATAAAACAGCTTGATGCGGGTGCGCAATGCGATGTTCAGCACGTTGCCTGCGTCCGGGCTGGCCTGTGGGATTTCCTGAACGTTGAAGTAAAACAATGACTCACGATCCGTGGGCAGATCGTTCGGCAGACCATTGATTTGAACCTGTTGCTCCTTGCCTGGGTCAAGCCGGAAAAGGGGGGGCGATGGCATGAAGGGTACGGCCGTTGTTGCATCATCGACTGCGGTGTTGACCCAGGTTTGTACCGCGAAAATTTGCTTGCTTGGGTTGGCGACAATCAATGAAATGCTGCGCTTGCTGCTTTCGAACACCAGGCGCGTACCGCTGAGTGTCAAAGCTGCATGGGCAGTGGAGATGCTGAGCGCGAGCATGATTGCAGTCATGCAGACGCCAAGGGCGGACCGGGACGTGGCCGCTCGTTTGATCAAACCGAACATGGTTCAGTGCCTTTTTTCAGGTGTAATCGGCTGCTGGACAGCGTTGAGTGCCCTCCTTGGCCGCTGTGGCGGTAAAAGAGGGCGGTGAAGCGGGGGGGGGTTAGATGATGTCGACGATGAACTGCACAGTTGCCGAGGCGGCACCAGCCGTTACAGAGGCGGTTGTGGAGCGGTAGTAAGCATCGAAACGCAGGTCGGTCACGCCGGTGTCATTGAGCTCGTAGTCGGGAGATACGATGTTCGGGGCGATAGCGGTGTTGTCCTTGTCCCTGATCACGATCACGACATTTTCGGCACCGCCCGCGGTAGGAGGCGTAACGGTGAAGAAATCACCGGTATCGTCCGCTCCCCCTTGGAAGATGACGTTCGCTTTACTGTCCGGAGTAACGCCGCAGGCACCACCACCCGGGATGCGCAAGATGAATCCACTGCCGGTTTGCTCTTGGCCCGGCCCGGTAAAGAGGCTGGCATCAACGCTCCCCATCCTCACCAGACTGCCTGGCATGCCATCTTCCGGGTTGACGATTGTAATCGGGCAAGTGCTGGCGGTGATCTTGCCCTCGAAGTGGATGGGGCCGGTGTTGGCGAAGGCAGAAGTGCTGGCCAGGCCGAGCGTCAGTGCAAGTAGTGTTTTTTTCATAATGTGTAACCTTTTAGTGGACAGTGCCCGGCGGGGGAACACGAGACGATGCCGTTGTTGCACTGCAATGTCGGAAGTGAAGTGTTGCGCAGTTGCGTTGTCTCGAGGGTGGGGAGTTTAGGAAGGGCGGGGGGGAGGGGATATGAGAGAACTCTCAGTTCTTAAGGTGTTGATGATCTGGTTTTGACAGGAGATTTAAACGTGATGAACGCGGTTTTTTGATCTTGAATGGGGGGGGCAAGTGTGCAGTTCTTAAGTAACTGCACACTTGGTATTACAAGTCGAAGCTAGTTTTTTTTGTCAGGTGGGTTACCTATGCTGCAGGAAGGTCGAACTGGTAAGGTAAACCTCCTTTGAATCAGTGCTTGTCACTACATTGTTCTTCATATTTTCATTATCCCGGTTGATTAGTGCCCGAATGCCAGGTCTAACTTTGACGTTCCCTGAGTCTCTGCTGGACCTTGTATCAGTAGCGTCTGTAATAGAGTTTCTGCGGGTCGTATGAGCGCTGTCTATCGAACTAATACTAGAACGAGTTTCAATCGGTCCAGGCGTTGGAGACGGTGGAGGGGTTGCAGCCGGTCTTTGAGTTTGCGTTCCAACGTTACTAACTCCAGCCGCCGGTACCGCCGTTGCAACGGAGCCGGCACTCGCAGCAGGAACACCAGCAGCAGGAACACCAGCAGCAGGAACACCAGCACCAGCACCCGTACCCGCACCCGCTGAACTTGCTGCCGCTGCCGTTCCTGCCGCTTTCGTTGCGAAATGGGCCATGACTTTACCCGTTATCGCACCGGCGGCGCCAAAGACGGCACCGGCTATACCAAGCCACTGGCCGATAACAATTGCGGAGTCATCTTCCTTAAGGGCGCCATAGACTGAGGCGATAACAGCCCCCCCTGTAAGCACAGCACCAGTTATCCCCAGAAACAAGGCTACTGATGCGCCAGCTGTCCAGGGCACCATTGTGGCCGCAAAGATAAAACCGAGCAGTGCACCCGCCGCCGGAAGAAATTTTTCCCAAAAGCTTCGCTTCGGTTGTTCGTAAGGGTCGGTGTATCCGGGATTCTCTGGGCGGTTGATTGCCGGTCTATGACCGGTAGGGTCTCGGAAAAAGACCGGGTTACCCAGGCAGTACACGTAGGGATTGATCCCGCCTGCACCAAAAGGACTCAGTGAGTCCGGACTGTGAAAACGCATCAGTCCCGGATTGTAAGCCCGATAGCCACGGCCGAGCAGATACCAGCCGGTCGTTTCTTCACGCACTTCTGCGTTGAAAGCCAGCACACTTTGCAGTTCACCATCATTGGCACTGCGTTCACCATAAACGCTATATACGGCAGTACGCAGCACCCCATGCAGACTTTCGCCAATAACGCTGGGGCTCGCATCGCATAACAGGAGCATCGCCTCATCATGGTTGGCCTGTTGCTCACCCAAGGGAAGATTATCGAGAAACAGGAAATGCGTTTGCCTGTCGTCCTGGCGGGTATAACTCAGGTTGTAGCCCTGATAAAACCGCAAAGTTTCACTCTTCTCACCCTGGCGCACCCCGATCAGGTGATTATGTCCGTTATAACGGTAGCGGCTGATGAATTGTTGATCGCCTGAGTCTTTGACCTCGAGTAGACGTCCCAGGCTGTCATACCTCAGGCGCTGGCCTTGCTCATCATTGAGCATGTTGCCGTCCGCGTCGTATTCGAACTTCTGGCGTGCCGTGTAACCCCCTTCAGTAAAGGTGTGGGTGACTTCGATCAACTGGCAGGAGTCGTCAAGGGCATAGCTGAAAACCGCAACGTCGCGTTTTCCATCCTTGAACGTTGTCGTACAGTGTTTAATATTGTCCTTGGCATCGAAACGGAATACTTGTTTGGTTATCGCGTTGCCGAAAACATCCCGAGGTAGCGTGTCTCCGGAGCATGTATGTTGAATGAGTCGGCTACGTGAGTCATAAAGGAATTCTTCTTTAAGCAGGCTTTGCTTGCCCTTTAGCAGATGCCGGGTTCTAAGCTGATCATCGTCATACCAGGTTTGGAGGATAGTGCGTGGCACATGGCCGGTCAGTCTCATTTCTCGCACAACTTCCCGGCCCAGGGTGTCGTAGAACATATCCGTGACCAGTGTGTTGCCGTCCTTCAGGCTTTTGGTTGTGGTGCGGCACGCTTGCCCAAGCGAGTTGTACTCGAAATCAGCACTCAGTGAGCCCTGAGTTGCAGACACGGTTCGACCATGGCTGTCGTAGGTGTAGACGGTTTCCGGTCCATCGGTATGGCTCTGGCTTAATAAACGCCCCAGCAATGAGGTGCCGTAGAGCGTTTTGTGCTCGACTCCCGAGGCGTCGGTCCAGTTTTCTCTGAACACGTTGCCGAGACTGTTGTATTCGAATCGAAGGCTCCCCTGGTTGTTCGTTGTATTGGTAATGCTGGCGCTTATCTCATCGTAGACATAAGACATGGTGTCTTCGGCTGACTTGATCAGAATGGGTTGCTCAGTCAGGTTTAACCTGTAGGTGTAATCAATTGTTCTATCGCTCGGTGTGAGGCGTTGGTAGAACTGCATCTGGCCTGCGTTGTATCGATATTGCTCAATGCGTGGGCCAACCTCTAGCGCTGTTAACCGTGACAACCCATCGAATGTTTGTTGGCCAATGGTGACGGTGGGTTCATCAGAACTACCGGGAACAACTTGCAAGCTGACAGGCAGCTCGGCGGAACTGTGTTGTGCATAGGTACGGCGGACGTTGGTTTGGTCTGGCAGCGTTGTACTCACCATCCGGGCCCATTTATCGTATTCAAATACGGTTGAGCGCTCCGTATGGCTCAGTAATTCGTTTTGCTGTGTACAGTTCCCGTGGCCGTCATAAACATAGCTAGTCGACCCCACCGTTGGCAGCTCTTCATTGAGCAGCAACGTATTCAGGTACAAAGCGACATTGGGTTTGTCGTCTGCACCCAGTGTTGCCTGGAGCTGCTCATTCAATCGCTGCGTGTCGAAACGTTTGATGACGTCCACTTTTCCAAAGCAGTTGTACTCGCTCACGCTCAAGCCACTGACTTTGGGCGGCTGGTCAGTGCTTTCTGTCCAACTGCGTGATGTCGGTCCCAGTTTTCCGAACGGCGACAGTTCGGTGATGACGGCGATACCGTCAGAGCCTGTCTCTCGGCTTTGCTCACCCCAGGCGCTATAAGCAAACTCGCTGCTCAGTTCAAGTTGTTCGGCATCGATCCAGTCGAATCTCGACTCCCGGAAGAGGTTACCCAAAGCATCAAATTCAGCCGCATAAGTCTGACGATAGTCGTCGGCGTGTATGGGGTTTTCTATGTCCTGGCGTCCAACATAGATAGTTCGGTTGAGCCCGTCGAACCGGGTCAATGTCCTGATTCCTTTCACATCGGTAACGACTTGGCTGGCTTGTTGGCCATCGATGGACGTCAGGAAATAGTCATAGTGTCGCGATGCTGTATCGTCGGGTTCATCCGGTGCTACGGTTTCACGGGTCACCCGGCCTAGAGCATCGTAAACAATCAATGTCTGCACATTGTTGATATCAGATTTCACTACGGGTTTCCCGGTAGCCAACGAGTGCTGTTCGCGCGTGATTTTCTGAACTTCTTTGCCGTCCACCCCATGATCGAAGCCGGTAAAGGTTTCAATCGTTTCCAGGACCGCATCACCCGCCAGCGTGCTGTTGATGGTTCGGTAAGCAAACTCGGTGAGGCTGGGCATGTCATTGAGGGTTACGCGCTGGCTCAGCGGCCGACCGTGTAGAAATGGTTCCTCGGGGACATCTGCGTAAGTGCGCTCGGTGAGCTGCAGTACCTTCTCGTCGCCAGCGTCCATCTCCAGTAGCGTTTCGCTCTCGACGGTCATCCACTCCTTTAGATCGCTGCCTGCCAGAGGGGGCATCTTGCGGTAGGTGTAACGGGTGCACAACGTGGGTGCGCCGACTCGACCTATAGGCGATGGAGTAACAGTTGTCTCCTTCAGAAAACGGACAAAACCGTTCGGATCGGCTTCTTTGGGATAATAAATGCGTTCGGTTTTGAAGCCGCTGGGGTCTATCATTTCGATAGGATTGCCGTGCACATCGAAAGCACTCAGCTCCACTTCAGATCGATACTTCGTCGGGTCGTCGGTGAGTTCCCAATTAGTGGTGATTTTTTTCGGCAACTGAAATTGCGGGGGCTGCGCCGAGAACGGTACGTCTTCGGCGTAAAACTCGGTCTTGAT
>NZ_JAUHUK010000042.1:0-8465 GCF_030417915.1 Pseudomonas sp. C32
TGCGCTGGTCGAGCTGGATATTAAAGTCGCAGTATTTGACCCCGTGCTTTTCGTTTTCCTCAACAGGCCCCGCAACCGAGTGAAAATTCTATATTGGGAGCGCAATGGCTTCTGCCTTTGGCTCAAGCGCCTCGAGTCCGAACGATTCAAAACATCGCCTGACGCCACCGACGAGGCGATCGTGCTGACTGTCCAGGAATTGAACTGGTTACTCGATGGCTTTGATCTCTGGCGCAATCGTCCCCATAAGGTTTTAACGCCAAGATTCGTTGCCTGACGGGTATAATCCCCTGCATGAATTTGATACCCGAAGACCTTCCCGATGATCCTGTTTTGCTCAAGCAAATGTTGCTTGAGGCACTCAGTCGTCAGCAAGTAACTGCTGAGGCATGTCAGACTCATATCGTCGATTTAAAAGAACAGATCAAGCTGCTGCGCGACCGTTTGTTCGGTCGAACAATCCGAGTAGACCATCGAGCCCAACACGCCGCAACTGGCGTTGTTCAATGAGCCCGAAAGCGAGCCGATTGCTGCTTGACGCAGGTTGCGGCCTGTGGCGGCCCTGATTTTTCCCTAAATATGCCCTTTCCCTAGCGTTAGCAGCGCTGATCAGTTCCATTCAGAGGTTTTTGGTGGCCTTCGGCAAGCCTCAGGATTGCCATTATGAAATTTCCCAATAGACCCCTTTCCTCCATTACTAGACGCTCGATACCCTTGAGAGAAAAATGGCTTCGTTGTTGCTTATAACCAGGGATGGAGATCCAAACCCAACCCCACCGCTGGGACGCTCTTGTCATTGCGGAAGCAACCGTCACCCGAGGTCCGTAGACAAAAACACTAAAGCGAGCGGTTCCGTGGCAGCAAAGTTACAAAGTCTTCTACAGAAGTAGCTTGCGGTAGACATTCAGGTACGTAGCGTAACCGCGTATAGTGCTCGCGGGCGTTGGCTCTGCGCCCTAGCGGTGACCCCTTGCGCATAGCCGAACAACCAATTTTTTTGGTGATCTGCAAAGGGCTTGGTCCAGCATCAAATGTCCAGCCGAGCAGAACCAGCCGAAAAGTCGTGGAGACCTTGTTATTTTTCACGTAACTGATTACCTCTTGAGGGATTTACCCTATCAACATCAGTACTGTTTTACTGAGGCGGTGCGCCGTATCCAACAGCAGAACGCATTCGACCAAAACTCTAGGAGGAGCCATTACTACCCGAGCTCCAACTATCATTATCGGCTTCCACGAGTTACTCACTTACTACAACATAATCTGCTCCGGAATATACCCTTAAATAAATTATTCACCATGGTAAATCCGAATGTACTTAAGCCCTAAAGTTGCAGTTGTGATACCTAGCTACAAGGTAAAAAACCACATTTTAAGCGTTATTGAGGCGATTGGCCAAGAAGTTAGCAAAATTTACGTGATCGATGATTGTTGCCCGGATGGGACAGGTGATTTTGTAGAAAACAACTGCAACGATGAGCGTCTTGTAGTAATTCGTCATATTGAAAATCAAGGCGTTGGTGGCGCAGTAATGACGGGGTACCAAGCGGCCATTGAAGAAGATGTGGATATCATCATCAAGGTGGATGGTGACGGACAGATGAATCCAAGACTAATCCCTAGTCTAATTTCCCCCATCATTGATGGCAGAGCCGACTACACGAAGGGAAATCGATTTTTTGACCTTGAAGAAATTCGTGCGATGCCAAATTTACGCTTATTCGGCAATGCCGCTCTATCTTTTATGACGAAGCTGTCATCGGGATACTGGAATTTATTCGATCCAACCAATGGATTTACTGCCATCCACAGAAATGTCGCGAAGAGTTTGCCATTTAACAAAATAAGTCACCGCTATTTTTTCGAAACTGATATGTTATTTCGATTAAACACACTGCGCGCTGTTGTAGTGGACGTTCCCATGAGCGCAAAATACGGCGATGAAATCAGCAACCTCAAAATATCTAAAATTATCGGGGAATTTTCTATTAAACACACTAGGAATTTTGCCAAAAGGATATTTTATAACTATTACTTGAGAGACATGTCTCTTGCTTCAATTGAACTCCCGCTTGGCTTGAGCTTTTTGTTGTTCGGACTAACATTCGGAACTTATCAATGGATAAATTCCGCAAACACAGGCTTGCCTTCCTCAGCCGGAACCGTAATGCTATCCGCTTTGCCCGTAATTATCGGACTACAACTTACACTAGCTTTTTTAGGATATGACATAAATTCTGTTCCAAACAACCCGTTACAAAACCTCAAAAACCATTCCAACACCAAAATGGATAACGGAGTGCAAAATGCAAAATGAAGACAAAGCCTGGATTGAATACCGGGAAAAATTCTCTGAACTTTATGACGACTCAAATTATTCGAGCCCACTCCAGTCCTTAGTTATGCGTGCAAGTCATAAACTTGTCGAAAAAGCATACGGCGACGAGTCGCATTTTAAACGAGTCCTAGAGATTGGCGCCGGAACGGGCGAACATGTTAATTTTGTTCGTCACAAATTTGAAGAATACACCCTATCTGACCTAGACCAAAAAACGCTTGAGGTCGCGAAAAATAAACTTTTAAACACACACAACAGCAAATTGAAATTCGAATACCAAGAAGGTAGCGTATTAATATATGACGACAACAGTTTTGATAGACTGATAGCAACTCATGTCCTAGAACACATCTACCAACCACACCTTGCATTAAAAGAATGGGTCAGAGTAGTTAAAGACGGCGGGGTACTGTCAATTTTGATCCCAACAGATCCTGGGCTTGCTTGGCGACTTGGTAGGCACTTCGGGCCACGAAGAAATGCAATTTCTCAGGGAATTGCGTACGACTACATTATGGCTAGAGAACATGTAAATTCATGCAATAATCTTATTGCTATTCTTAGACACTACTTTCCTGACGCGAAGGAGTCTTGGTGGCCATTTCCTGTACCGTCAATTGACCTAAACTTATTTTTTTCATTTCATGCCATCATTCACAAACAAGAGACCGTAGAATGACCGCCTATGTTGTCGCTTTTTTCTGCGTTGTAGGCTTGGCCATCGGGCAACTACTATTCAAACTAAGCTCAACAGCACTTGCTTTAACTGGTACTTTATTCTCACTAAAATCAGCCACACCATTAATTGCTGCTATGTTTATTTATGGTATCACCTCCGTAGCATGGGTTTGGGTTTTACAGAAGGCTGAACTTGGCCGGGTATATCCAATGATGGCATTGGCTTTCGTTTTTGTGCCACTGGGCAGCCATTTCATTTTTGGCGAGCGCTTTCAGGCACAGTACTTCATTGGCTTAGGAATGATCGTAGTCGGAATCATCATTACCATTAGAGGCTGAACTACTTTGACCTATGATAAGAGCACATGCTTTTTAAATCTCGAGCACTATAGTAAATATTTCCTCGCAAAACCCCACACTGCGCGAGATTTTTTACTCATGAACAATATTTTTTATTGGTCGATCTCTCATGAAAAATGACGCATTCAAAGTTGATAGCTCTAGTCAAGACTCAAGAAAAAACAATCAAGGTTCGGGACCAGTATTTTTCAATGATCCTAGCGAGAGGATACTACGCACAATAATATCTACTTTCTTAATCGCATTTGCTGGCTGGACTATTTCGGCACAAGCTTGCGTATTGTTTGGCTGGAATATAAAAGACCTTCTGGCTCTCGCCCCTCTCGCAATCACCTCATTATTTATAGTATATTTTTTTTTACCGAAAACACATAGACCAGGTGTTCCCGATAGAAATTCGACATTAAAGCTCTACAGGCTCACCTACAGACGTACATTCCCACTCACCTTAATAATCCTCATTATATTGCCAGCAACCCTATACTGGTCATGGATAGCATTCTGGACTATTTCTATACTACTACTAATAGTCAGCCTTATTTCGTCAGAACCAAAACTACAATCAAAAAACCTAACCACTATTAAAATAGAAAAAAAACTCTCCTCACTAACAATTTTACTAATTGCAATCCTTGCGATTTCACTTTCTTTCGCAGTTTCTAGAAGTGACTTAGACGACTCATTTTACGTAGCAATCGCAGCATTTTCATCGTCAAATCCAGAGCACAGTCTTCTTGCTGGTGACCCCATGCTTGGGGAAGCTGGGCTACCTTTAATATTTCCAAGTTATCGCTTTGTTTCTTTCGAGTTGCTTTCGGGCGCTTTTGCTCACTTATTTTCAGCCCCATCAATGGACTTTTACTATATTTACCTTTTACCTGCATGGGTTATTGCAAGTATAGCTGCAACATTTTTATTAACAAGAGAGCTAATCCCTAAGAGTTGGATTTTAGCTGGAGCAATAACTTTCCTTCTAACTTTACTGCTAGGAGAGATGCATCGCGGCACAGCAAATTTCTCATTCGTCCGTCTCTTTCAAGGGAAATCTGTTTTCTTATCGGTAATTGTTCCAGCTATCTTCTATCTTACAGCGCGCTTTTTTTCTAAGCGAGGCACTAATACTGATTTGTTTTTATTGGCGTGCTGCCAAGTAGCAGCTATCGGCTTATCTAATTTCGGGATGCTCGCAGCTCCAATTGCGGGCTTTGGAGCTTTAGCGTCTAACATCCCACTGGCGCTTAAAGGCGAGAGAAAAAAATTCTATTGTACGTTGGCTATTTTATTTATTCCTCTCCCCTACTTAATTGATGTCGCTCTGCAACTCAAGGGATCGCCTATCATGGATTTTGGGATTGAGACAGCCGAGACTGTATGGACATCTGTATTTGGAGCTCACCAGCAATACTTGGTAGGAATTCTACTTTTGGCTGGTCCAGTTCTTGCCAAAGACACGGTAACAAAATGGAGACTGGCTGTTCCTCCTTTAATTCTTTTAGGAATTTACCTTAATCCTTGGCTATCTGACTTCATATCAAGATACGTGACAACCCCTCCCGTTTATTGGCGCGTTGTTTGGTCTTTTCCAATATTAGTTTTTTCTGCAGTCTCTTTCTGCATGATTGCAACCGAGCTCCTTGAACGAAAGCCCTACCGATTACTCATTGCGTCACTGTCTACAATTGTGTTCGGCCTGACGATTTATTCGCTCCCATTTAATACACTTCGTTCAGAGAACATTGGTAAAATTGAACACTTTGCAAACTGGAAAATTCCAAATGCCGATCTTCTTGTTGCCCAGAAAGCCTTAACTATAGATCAAAGGGATGGAGTATTGCTTGCGCCAGATGAGATAGCTGGTGTCATTTCGAGATTCGAAAAACATCCAAGACTTGTAATCACTCGGGGTCTTTATTTATATCTATTGAGGCCAGTTTTAGGAGATGAAGAATACGAGAAAAGGCGCATTTTGTATAATTTCGTGACAGGTAAAATCGATGGGGAAGGTGAACTCGTTCGAGCCACCTTTCACTCTATGAAAATATCTCTAATTATAATAAACGCTAACAATGAAAACCCCTTAGCTGTTAATCTTCTAAATTCAGAAGGATATAAAAGACTAGAGATTATTAATGGATATTCTTTTTGGAGCAAATGAGACTAATTATCAATAGATTATGCTATCAAGATTGATCAATTAGTTATTGAGCCCCCCCCCCCCCGATATTAGGATAGTTTTCGCTTTTGAGAATTTTCTGAAAAGTCATACTGGGGAGGGAGGCGACAAGAGGTTGTCCGCGCACAAGTAATTCAATGAAAACCTGCATTACTCAAGATACTGCGTATGCGCTCCATAAATCCCACCTTCTAAAAGGCGGATTTTATGGTTCGCATAGGGTTAACCGAGTCGACGTCGAAAGCGAGTCGGCGCGATGACCATTCACTCCGGACCAGGGTAAATAAAGTAAGCCTGGAATGATATTTTCTTGGTTCTTCACAGAAGCTTTTCATGAGGCATAGGCTGGATGATTTTTTTTGCCTCCAGTGGTGCTTGCATACTTCTACCAGTGGCAAGTCGGTACATTGCAAGCATTGCTGCGGACATAAGTAGTATTTGTATTATGGTGTAAGTTGGAATGGCATATCGTATATGGGCCTGCATCCCAGCACTCAACGCAAAAAGGGAAGAGTTTGTCAAAACCGCTGACAATACAATCAATACTAAAAAAGAATTCTCTTTAAACAATCTATGAGCACGAACCTGTGTGCTGAAAAACCATATCACAAGTAACCCAATCGATATAAACTGAATCAATCCAATAACGAGGTATATTTTTGTGGTCAGTGGACGAAGCATCTCCATGCGTTCAATGGTCCATGATGTCGCGACTGATTTCGGAAGAATATTATATTCTTCAAGTGGAAATTGCAGATTTGGCAGAGAGTACTTTGTAAAATCGAAGAGCGTGTTCGCTACTACCTGAAATGGAAAGTATTTAATTGTCGTCTGGGTAATCGTATCTATCGTTTTCTTGCCATCTGGCTTAGCCAGCTCCCTTGTAAGCAATGGATATACATAATTGGCGTGAGAGTCGAATAACTCCGCATCAGCCATAGTGATGCGAGACTTAACAGCATCTGACAGATATGGATATACTTCTGTCAAGCGAGGCCATACGACTCTATTGAAAGCCATGCTAGAAAAATCTAGAGGTGGTCGCTGAGTGTTATAAACAGTGGTGGCGTTCTTGATGGCTATTGCTGATCCAGCAGAAATAACTAGGAATAGCAAACCGATCAACACCCTGTATATACTTAACTTGTCTTTTCTCAAAAGGTACAGAGCACAAAGTGCTATTACAAAAACTGCTATAGACAGGTACAGCTTATCTACCCGCAGAGAAGACATTAGCGTGAGGGTTAATGATGCAATTGAGAAGTGAATAAAAGCTTGCTTTGTGGTTGCATCCTTGGCGCAGGCCCGGATAAGCGCAGCGGAAAATATTACGGTAAATGAGGCGGCTAAAGAGTCTGTCAGCACAGACATGCAAAAATGAGCAATCAACGGATTTAACGTTACTGATATCGCCACTACAAGTGATACTGCCCTCGCGTACGGCCTATTACGCAATATAAGAGCGCACATAGAAAACGCAGCCACCACAGCTAGGAATAACTGTATTGTGTATATCATTGCCTGTGGTGTTATTGCAAAAACCTCAGACAACATTGAGGCACCTCTTATTACTGCCGGATAAAAAATTCCACGATATTGATCTACAACAAGAATTTTTGAGAACGCAAAATACTCTGATGTATCCCCATACACAGGAATGAAATTGAAGTTTCGATATATCCAAAGAGCTCCAATTGCGGCGTTAGCGAGTAGCGTCATAACAACTAGTATCGATGACGCAATACCTAGCTTATTTTTCAATGACTGCGGCTCAGTAGGAGTTACTGATAAGATCACTGGAATGCTCCATTTTTTGATGGCGTATTAAATCATGCTCGATGCGTTAGAAGTAAGCCCTTGCTTGGAGACAGCACTAATCACCGCGCAGCAACTGCTGCAGGAACGGTCGCGGTAGGAATGGCAGTCACCTGCCACCCCCCGCACAGATCCGTACATGCAGAATTACCGCATACGGCTCCTGCCTTGGGTTTTGACGCCGAAGCGGGTTATGGGATACGGATGCATTGGTATCTCTCGTGGATAGGGTATGAACAAACGGGCCAGCGAAATCATGCGCTCCCAATTCAACCGGTGACGCTGACTTCGTCGTTTTAGAGCATGCCTCCATGCCCCGATAATTTGTATGCGATCCACAAACCCCACCTACCGTATGGCCGTGGTATGAAGTCAATCATCCGAGTCGGATACATGCTCCACTTGAGTTCTTACCCTAAACAACCGGTCTGCTATTTGTCGACCTCGCTCCAGCCCTTCAGCCGTCAACCAAATCGATTTGTTCTTGTTCACCGGATTACTGATGAAACCCTGTTCATGTAATCGATTCATGGTCTCGAAGTCGAACCCTTTCCAAGCATTGCCGTCATCAAAGCTGAAGGTTGCCAACAGGGCAAGCACGACTTCTTCAATCAATTTATCGTCGTATTCCATGATCGTTGCTCCGCTCGTATTCTTTAAGCTCACCATAAACTCCACCGACTTCAAGATCGGTAACGCGCCTAGCTAGGCGATGCCGGCGAGCAGTTCCACGGCAACAGCGCTTCGTAATCTTCAACCGAGGTCGCCAGTGGTAGCCGTTCTAATGTGTGGCGCAGCCACGCATAGGGCTCTTGGTCGTTGGCTTTGGCAGTCTCGACCAGGCTGTAAAGTTGAGCGCTGGCCGTCGCGCCTTTGGGTGTGTCGCTAAACAACCAGTTCTTTCTTCCGATGACGAAGGGCCTGATCGCACGCTCGGCGGGGTTGTTGTCGATCGGCAAATAGCCTTCCTCGGCGTACCGCTCCAGTTTGTTCCAGTTACTCGCCAGATAGCCGATGGCCTTGCCCAAGGCGTTCTGAGACGTAACTTGTGGCTGCGTCTTTTCCATCCAGCTTTTTAACTGAGCCAGCACTGGCAGGCTC
>NZ_JAUHUK010000043.1:0-8273 GCF_030417915.1 Pseudomonas sp. C32
TAACTCATGAAACCGAAGGCTTGGGAATGGACGACGTTGGAAGTGGTCATAATGCACCTTCCTATAGTAATTAATTTATGAAAAAAACACGAAGGCCCCGGACTTCCTTAACAAGGAAAAGTCCGGAGCAAAACCTCATCATCAGATAATGCCGACAATACCTATTGACTTGACAATTTCGTCAATCGCCACCTGCTTATTATATTAATTTCAAATTCAATTTATTACGACTATCAGTCAGCGTAGGCGGATCAAATGACACCGACAAAGCGTGCCGATTACCCTCTTCATCCCGTACTACGAATCGAATAGCGGGATCCATCTGTTTCCGGTAAAACTTTCGCTGGTCACCGTTAGCCATTCCGTCGTACCAGTACTTCATATCATCTGTTCGGCGCAAGGCGACGATCAACTCGCCGGGAGAAGGCTCCTTGCCATGAACAAACTCACTGGACAGTGACTTCTGATACCCCCTCATCAACCCCCAAAAGTAAGGGTCGAATGACAGGCCGTCCGGTTTAGGGCTGTCACTATTTTGATAGTTGGCAGGATTAAAGGCATAACCGGTGTAACTGAAAAAAGTCTCATCCAACAATTCACTCTCCCACTGAATCATTGAAACATTGTCTTCAATGAACAACGTAGAAAACAACACTGGATAAACACCCGATCGGCTATAGCTTAAACGCCAATAATCTTCGGACTGACGGTAATAACTAAAATAATCCCCCTCGGGGTACGTCGGAGTTGGCTCTCCAACGTAACCGTTCGGATCCCCCCAAACGCGATCGCGGTTGAAATCGTAATGCCCTGGCGCTGGCGTCGGCGGACTGATACCTTGCACAGTCACTTCGTAGCCCTCGGTCTTGTCGTCCGTGGAATTATAGGTCCCCCTAGGTGAGTCAAACTGCGCATAGAAGGTGCGACTACCTTCCACGGCAAAGTGAATCCATAGTTCGCGATAACGAACACCATTGTTATTGGGCGTCGGCAGGACCGATGAAGGCGACGACGCAGCTGCCGTGGGCGAATAGAGTCTGAAGCGATTCCGTTTTTTGTTGGCGGCCCATGCGATGCCACTGTCGTACTCAATGCCTTCCTGGGTGACGGGCACGAAAGGCACTGGGGAATTGCTCCGTTGTTCCACCAATCTGAGTGTTGCCAGCTCTGCATCGCTGACTGGGATGTACACATCCTCACCGTCCACTTTGACGGGTTTTGTTTCGATTTTGATAACAACGTAAATCTGTTGATAGCCATTGCTGAAGCAGCCATTTGGGCTTAGATCCGGGACGTAGATAGAAAACTCTTGAAGTTCTTCCCAGGTCGGCGGGGGGGGATCTTGCTCGGTGAGTTGGATGATGCTGAAGCCAGCTGCCTCCTCCTCACCATCGATGACGAACGCGCACCTGACCACACTTACGTTTGAAGAAGGCGCGTTCGGCGGCGTGAACAGCCCGTTGCCATCGACCCAACCCTCGCCGATAACGTCCCATTTGGCATATTTTTCTGGTACATCCGCGTAGAACTGAATGGGGGTCGAAGCCGTAATAGAAGCAACGTAGGGTGGGTCTGTTAACACAGAGTGCGGTGTTTTGATTAATACGATGCTTGCTTCAATCGCTTCTTTCGAAACCGAATCTGTGACCCTGACTTTCTGAATGGCCAAAGGATCCGTCAGATCAACAGGTGGCTTGTAAATGGCGTGATTGTTATCTATGACTTGTAGCGTTCCTTCCGATGGCGCAAGTGCTGCCCATTCTAATTGCCCCCCCCCGCCCAGCGCAGTCGCCTTCAAGTAAATCGGGGCGGCGTTGGCACCGATGCTACTGGTGCATACCCGCGAGGAAATGCTCATGCTTTCAAACGCCCCGAGCACCAGCGCAGAACTCGTTTGTAGCGTGCCTCCCTGTGCATATTGGGCCGTCACGACAACAGGCTGTTGTTGATTCCCCATACGTGATTGGACGGGAGCTGTGTAATCCCCCCCCGTTGGAGTCACCGTGCCAACCGAAAACGGGCTGATGGGATTGTTGACACTCCATTGAGCATTGACCGCCGTCCCATCACTTTTACGGGCTCTGAAGGTCTGACTGTCACCAGCCTTGAGGCTGATAAACGGCGGCTCGATCGTTACTCTGTCGTCGCCAGGTTTGATATTGCCCAATACCAGCAAGTCATGAGGCTCATACGACCCTTCGATACGTTCAAAGTAGTTTCCACCAGGCAACAGCAAACTCGTAAGCACATCCAACTGGACCTCATCGAGTAACTCGATCCATTCATGATTCAACACCAGCGACGCCGTATACAGGTCTTTACCTGCAGATTGATCCTTCGGAATCAGGTAAGGGAAGCCACTGCCTTCAGTCGGTAGTCCCTCACCGTTTTCATCCTTGATTTTCAGCCGGACAAACATCAACACCGCGCCATCGTTCGGGTCGGTTGATCCTTCGGGGGCTTTCTGGGTCCGAATATAAAAGCCAGTAGGACTCAGCGGGTTGTACCCGCTGAAATCGAACAGGCCTAACTCAAAAATGCGATTGTCATCTGGGAGTGCGGCCAGATGGCTCTGAATAAGTGCCGCTATCGGGCCCTGCATGCCAACGCCTTCGCCCAGATTGCACGTCATCTCAGGGTCGCTGGCCAAGTCCAAAGTCACCCGCCCACGTTTATCGACCTCTCCCTCCAACTGGTTCAGGCCGATTTTCATCTCGACCTTGTAACCCATCCCTTCAGTAATACTGAAGCTAGTCGACAGACGCGCTGCTCCGTTTCTCGGCAGGCTGATTGCGGTATAGGTGCCCGCGACAATGTTCATGCTCAAGGTCACAATAGAATGATCCAGCGAAGCCGAACCGAAGGACAACACTGGCCTTCCTAAAAGCAGGCCGTCCAGCCTCATTGATTCAGTCCCGCCGGTGCTGAAGACCTCACCCTTGATTGGCGGTATGAATCGACCTGCGGTCAACCAGCCGAGGTACTGTTCTTCCAGCAAGCGATTGAGTTGGGCACAACCGAGCGCGACAACCGCCCCCCAACCATGGGTGATGGAGCGCCCCTTCATCTGGTTCAACAAACTTTCAAGTGAGTTAATAGACATGGCAAATCTCCCAACAATTAATGAACGTTAACTGGCTGAGCATCAGCGCATAACATTCGGATGGTTTCGGGTACGCCGAACAGTGGTATTGGCAGGATAATGTGGCCCATAAACGGATCAATATCTTCAATCTCCCGGTAGACGGTAACCACCACAAATCTGTCCGGGCCGGTGAGATCCAAGGTCAATATCCCGGTGTTGCCATCGATCTGGGCCGACGCTGCACCAATCACTACAGTCCAGTCCAAAAGCTCTGGTTTCACCGGACCGCTACTTCGCATTGCCAAAAGTTGGACTTGGTTGTCTGGTAAATTGGCAGTGTTATCGACAACCAGTGTGTAATAAGACGTCTCATGCAGAACAAGGACCTGAGCAAACTCGGCAACATCAGTTTCTGGATTTCGAACGATGATCTTGTCGACAGTGGGTCTTGAACCTATGACCTTTGGCCCTGGAAAATAACTATGGTCCTTACCCTCTGCAGGGTTTTTTCTAACGGTCGCCCCTGAACGCGGGTCCTCAATGGACCAGTCCAACGCCCTGCCACCGACAGTGCCCGCCGATACATCCAGGTCTCGCGGATCACCCGCTGTCGCGACCTGGATTATTGGGTTGACGGTGATGCCCCGGCGCATCACGGTGACCAGTGCAGAGCTTGTGTGGGGACCTTTGGTGGCCGTCACCCGCACTCGCACGAAGTTGCCTTCAAGTTGGGCGGCTGTGGGGGCGGTGTATTTTCCGTTTGCGTCAATAGCTCCGACCGGAGAGGTTTCACCGAGGATGTTGTTGACTTCCCACTTCAAACCCGTGACTGGGGGTTCGGGAGTGAACTGAAATGTTTGACTGTGGCCGATAACCGGTTCGAGTTGGTTGATGGTGAAGGTGGTTTGGGTGGGACCGACGTGGCCGAAGAGTGCAAGATCAACAGGGAAATAGACACTCTCCAGCTTTAACGTCTGGTCCCCACGAAACAAAAGACTATTGAGTGCAAAAACATCAATATTCGGCACACACTCAGAAATCCTATCAAAGCAACTACTCACCAAATTTTCAAAAGCCACTCTCACCAGAGGCAATAACTTCGATCTCACCTCGTGCAGCGGCAATTCAACACTTAAGTTCAAGATCTGTATTTCAAGATCATCTGGGTACGGAGGATCAATTAACTTAAGCTCCGCACCTAGCAAACCATCCTTTATCGCAAACTCCATCATTCTTGTAGCGCTATGCTTCATCTCAATTCTTCCGGAACCAACCGTCGCATTATTTCTTGCAACGTAAGCCGTAAGTTCCTGAGTACCATACAGGGTAAACCCTTCAGAATTCGCTATATCCCCGCTATGAAACGTATAGCCAGGACAGAAAAAAACACATTGATTTTCCACGCCACCATCATAAAATTCTATACGGAAATGTACCACATTCACCGTGTATTCATTTACCGGTATTGAAATATCAGGCTCAAACCTATAGAAATCGCCAAATATAGTTCTAATCGCACTTATAACATCTTTACTCATGACACTTTCAAACTTTGAGAAACCGCCTTGCGCTTTATTCATTCCGCTTTGAATCACACGCTCCTTTACTATTTTCTGATTAATCAATGCCAATGCCGAATACCCATCCGGCAACAAATACATTAGATCAGCATTGTCAATCGGCAGCGTCCCATTACTGTCTCCCTCCATGGCAACAAAGACCAATACCGCCCCTTCACCATCGTCTTCATTGTCCAAAAGCGTAGCGCCGGCATTTTCTTTGCTATGCGTACGAATGACAAACCTTGCCGGTTTCAAAAACTGATCAGGTTCGAACTTCAGCTCATTCAACACAAAAATCTTTTCACTTTCCGGCAAAGGCATGAAGATCTGCTGCATCCGTTCGCCGGCCACTTTACGCAAATGTTCAGTCTGCACATACGTCAATGTATAGTTAGTACCCTTTGAAATATCCAGTTCCACTCGCCCTGCCGACGACACGCTACCTTGACTCGCCAGCAGGTTGATATCAAACATCAAGCGTGGGCCATCCAGCACATCCTCGTCGGAAATCCTGCTGACACTCCACTGAGATTCGCCTTGCGCTTTGTTAAAGGAGAGGTGCGTACCGCCCACCACGTGCATTGTCAATTTCGCCCTGGACTCTTGCAAGTTGGAATCTTTAAAGGACAGGCGTGGCGAATCCAATTGATAGTTATGCAAATACTCTTTTTGTGTCGGCGTTGAGTTATCCAGGATCTCCTCAGTAATCGGCTTCAAATAACTAGTTTCACCGAACCGTGCAATGTATTCCTGCAGCAAGACCTTGTTTGTCTCAGCACGCCCATACGCCATGATCGCGCCCCAATCCAGGGTCCGGGGTTTCTCTTTAAGCCATTCCAACAGGTTCTCGACAGAATGAGTGTCCATGATTAATTTCCCTACTGTAATTAATGCTGTAACGAATGGGGTTACGCAACAAGCGTTGGATCGCTGTCTCTAAAAGGGGTATAAGTTTGACCCCCATCAAAACTGACGCGCGCCTTCATTGTGAATTTCTCGTTGAGTTCTAGATCTTCCAGAAAGTCTTTCGGCAGTTTCGCGTCTACTTTTTTATTGAAAAACTCTGCCGGTGTAACCGGTAGTGCATCTCGAGCAAACACACGAACATCTTGCCCTGCCTTATTAACCCCGGTAATCTCCATCGTCAATAACTGGCCCTCAGCCATAAATGGCCACGCGTAAAAGGGCAGGGAATCTATTTCCAAATCCGCTCCGTTAAAGTGGACCTCAAATAAAGACAACTTTCCGTCCCTGACCTGCCTACATTTTGTGAGCGGGTACCGTGATGCAGGCAGCGGTGTTACAAGTAAATGGAATGGAGTCGAGTCAACACCATCGGTAACTACGCGGTAAAACACCGGAAACCGCTTTTGCTCGAGTGTCGACATATTGGCGGCAATTGCGCTGGGCGGGATAAAAAACCACTGGTCAGGACCTGGCGTCAATGCGATATGACGCCCTCCGTTTTCATGCCCATACCAGTGCATTTCTACCGCCCCCCCGCCGGTTTCCGCATCGTCAGGGACCTTGACGTAAACACCACTGGTATTCGCCTCTAAATACCCTCCGACTGAATCCGCTGTCGCGTCTTTGACAATGGGTGGCGGTAGGTGCAAGGATTTCTTGATATCCAACGGGAGCGATTCGGCAGTTCTTGCAACACCGCCACGTGCAAATTGATAAGTCACCTGTACCTGGCCGTTACTATTGGCCACCAGCCATTGCGGTTCGATCAGGAACTCGATCAAGCCGCTGTCCAGTGTGGAGCGGTCGACTCGCAGTGCTTTGATGACACTCTTGGCCCTTTCGCTGCCCGTCCAGTAAACCAGAACCCAATCACCTTCCTGAATGTCTGTATAAACAGGCTTGACCTGCAACGTCAGTCCATTCGGGTACGTACCTGGGTTGATCGGGTCACCTGTGTAGCCTTCGAACGTAATAGGCGGTAAAGGAGCCGATTCTGGTTTGACGATATCAATGCGTTGTACGTCGGAATCACTTGCCTGACCTGCACCGCCGGCGTATTCAATGCGGTAACTGATCTCGGCGTATCCCCCAGGAATGCCGATAATCTCGATAAGGTCGACTGTAAACGTCAATGGCTGTCCAAGGTGTTCAGCCTTGATGACCTTGAACTTCGAGTATTCAGGCTGTGGTACCCCTTGTAAGTAGCCTTGCCATTTGAAAGTAACTTTGTCCCCGACACTCATGGCCCTGTAAGGCGGAACTACAGCAGTTACATCTTCCGATACGTCGTCCGGATCCAGTGCAAGTTCATGGGATTCTTTTATCTGCGCAACCGGTACATTCGCACTTTGTTGCGCGCGCTTACCCACGTAGCAAAACACACGCAACGACTCCGGCCCCTTGATATTCGGATCAAGGGGATCGCCGACAGCATACGAATAAAACGCAACACCTTGATCCAGTTTTTTCAGGACATCATTGGGGACGTACACCGGCATTCCGAGTGCCGGGGTATAGCCGCCCTCTATACTCACATTCACTCGGGCGGTACTGTGGTCGGCTACTTCACCTGATGCGCCACACCCCCGCCAGTTTGGCCAAAGTGCATCATCAATGGCGATACTCGGGTACTTGATATACGTCAGCAGTGGGCCATCGCCCAATTTATCCAGATCGATCCAGTCGCCAGGCTGTAGTTCCGGGATGTCAGGGCGAGGATTGAGCTCCGCCATGGGTTACTCCTTGACAATTAGAATTCAACAGAACTTCTGAGTGTCAAGGTTGCGCTTGATTGGCCAGGTTGGCTACTAACAGAACTGCTAGGTTTTTTACGCATTAACTGGCGATATGCTGATACCCCTTTTTACCCACCGCGAACTCCTACTCCAACCAAAAAAACACTGTTATAGCGTGTACTTGACGATCTTCCTCCCCTCACCACGCCATTCGTTACGCACCTTGGAAACTAGCAGAACTGCTAGGTTTAAATAAAGCCAACCGATGGTAACGTCTAGTTTGAAGGCAGGACCTACCAACCGTACTCACAATGAGATCCCACAATCATGAAACCCATAAGAGCCATCACCTATGGAGTTCTTTTAACGATAGGTGCTGCCTATTCAGGCACAGCAACCTTTGCTGGCGGAACAGTAATTCTTCGGGACAACGATGCTGACCAATGCAACTTACCCGTACCGGAGCCTGGCCAGGAAAAAACGTATTCGTTTGTCAACGGTGAAGCGCTGCCGTGCGGCAAAGATTGGAACGACAAGGCCCGCACCTTCCAGCTAGGTGAAGTACCTTCAGCGACTACTGTTCTTATCGCCACCAACAGAAACTGCTGGAACACTTCAATGCCAGAGGATGCCCCGTGGTTTTTGCTGAAAACAATAAAAAAACTGACCAGCACTAACATTATCGAAATTGCATACCTCGCCTCCTTCTCGGAAAACCAAATCATTGAGCCTGGCTTGCAAATGGTCGAATTTAAACGTAGCGATGTCAATCGAGATAAAATCTCGTGTATTCGCATAAAAACCTCTGCCGCGCCACCCATTCCCTCAACAGCCCCGTGAACATTTTAAATGATTAAAACTTGAGGAGAATGAAATGACCACTTCCGCAATTGTCCATTCCCAAGCCTTTGGCTTCATGAAATC
>NZ_JAUHUK010000044.1:0-8102 GCF_030417915.1 Pseudomonas sp. C32
CAACACCGTCCCGTCAGGCGGTATTCCCTTGAGCCCAGACATAGGTGATATCGCCACGCCAGACCTGTTTGGGTGCCAGCACTTCAAACTCTAGATTCAAAATGTTCTGAATATCAGGCCGCTCGACCGTCGCTTGTTTGTAGGCATGTGATCCAGGTTGTTTGCTGGCTAACTTCAGTTCCCGCATCAGACCACGCACCTTGAACCGCCCGATTTGCTCGCCGTCTTCCTGCATCTTCGACACGATGCTGCGGCTATCTGTCTACACCGGTTGAAAACTGACCCCCGAGTGCTGAAACAAGACTGCCTCCAAAACTCGACAAAAAATCCAGCACTGGCAACGATTCGCGAAGAATCAGGCTGGGTCAGTGGTATCTCGGCAACTGGCTCAGCTCGGCATCGGAGCCAACAATCTATCGTTGGTGGTTATTGATTGAATATAAATATTCGTTCTTTAATCCATTTTATAAGTTCTTCTGCACCAACAGACTGGGGTTTTCTTTTTTTAACTAAAAGGCGAGCATATATATTTTGGAATAGTGGATGATCAATTGAGCGAGTCACCAGGTCTCCGCTGATCATATCGTTAAAGGCAGAAAACTCACTCAACATCGTTACCGCTTCTCCGCTCATCACATAACGTCGGAGGGCAGTGAGCGAGTTCGTTACCAAGGCCGGTCGAATGGACAGATTTTCTGTATGTGCTACAAGCTGAACAATTTGCCCTAACCCGTATTCAAGCGGCATCACAGCTAACGGGTAACGCATTATTTCTTCGAATTTGAGAGGTTCACTGAGACGCGTAAGCGGATGATCTGATCGCATGAGCAATCGGACAGGTTGAAGTGAAGATGCGCGGTAGGCGACTTCAGGATGCGCAGATGGATTGTAAGCGAGGCCGATATGGGCAGTGCTCTGAATGACTTCCTCCAGAACGCTTTTGACGGGAAGCACATCGAGACTGATACGAATACCGGGATAGGTGGCAGTGAAATCCCGCAAAACATGATCAATCAGCAAATCGATGAACCCCTCGCTGGTAACGATACGGACTTCACCCTCCCTTAACCCCTTCAGTCCTCGCAAGCGGTCTTCAAGGTGCTCTTGTTGTGCCTGGCAGCCACGCCAGAACTCCAAGAGAAGGTGGGCTGCTTCAGTAGGAACCACGCCACGTGCTTGCCTTTCAAACAATACAGTTTCCACTTCCTCTTCCAGCAGTTGGATTTGCCGGGTGATAACTGAAGGTGCCGTGTTCAGGTTTTCGGCCGCCCCCCGAATGGAGCCGCTGGACAGCACCTCATAGAAATACCGCATTCGGCGTTGATTCAGATCTCTCACAAACAATCCTCCCCCTATGCATGATCGTTGCCCTTAGGGCAACGATACCATCAAGAAGTTGCTGTTGCTTGCATTGCCATTCCACCTGAATACTGGTTGCACAATAAAAACGCCTACAGCGGAGGCAGTATGCAAAGGTGCATTAATCCATCGAGCGAGCTATCGACCATCTATCGAAAAATAGACTGGCGGTTATTACCTTTTTTGCTCCTGTGTTACGTGGTGGCGTATCTGGACCGGGTAAATGTGGGATTTGCCAAGCTTCAGATGCAAAGCGATCTAAGTTTATCTGATGCTGCTTACGGACTGGGTGCCGGAATATTTTTCGTGGGCTACGCCTTGTTCGAAACGCCTAGCAATTTGCTATTGCCGAAGATCGGAGCGCGCAAGACGCTCAGCCGGGTAATGATTTTGTGGGGTATTACATCTGCATGCATGGTGTTCGTAGAAAGCGAGAGATCATTTTACGTGCTGCGTTTTCTCCTCGGCGTCTTTGAGGCGGGTTTCGCTCCCGGAATGATTTTTTACCTTACCTATTGGTACGGGCGCGAGCGGTTAGGCAGAGTGATGGCAATCGTTATGCTTGCCGGGCCACTGGGCGGCATATTTGGGGCACCTTTGTCCGCGTGGATCATGACCTCCTTCGCAGGTTTCCACGGCCTGGCCGGATGGCAATGGATGTTTTTTCTGGAGGCATTACCGGCTGTAGTGTTAGGTCTCATAGCGCTGAAAGTTCTTAGCGATAAACCCTCGGTCGCGCCTTGGTTGAGTGAGCGTGAAAAACAAGTGCTGAATGCGCATATCGGTGAAGGGCAGGGAGCCCACCATTCATTTGTTCAAGTATTAAAAGACCCACGTGTGTATCTAATGGCGGCCGGTTACTTCTGCTTGATTTGCGGAATTTACACAATGAGCTTTTGGCTGCCATCGATTCTAAAGGACGCAGGCGTTCAAGGTGTCATGCAGATCGGCTTTTACTCAGCGATTCCATACATTGGTGCGATGCTGGGGATGTTGATATTTGGTCGCACCTCAGATCATTTCTATGAGCGGCGTTGGCACACAGCGGTGCCAGCATTGATTGCGGCGATTTGCTTGACTGGGTCAGTAATTTATAAGGCCGACTTTGTTTTGGCACTCACTTTTCTGACTCTATCTACGACCATGATGTGGGTTGCTTATACGGTATTCTGGGCAATCCCTTCGCAACATCTCAAAGGTGACACTGCTGCTGGTGGGATCGCCGTTATTAACACCATTGGATTGACGGGCGGGTTTATCAGTCCCACGTTGATCGGTTATGCCAAGTCCGCCACTGGCAACTCAGACTCTGGTCTTCTGGTCATGGCTACAATTCTTGTGGTGGGTGCTTTGATACTCGCCGCCAACAGGCCGCAACCTGCGCAGCAAAAAATTTGTACTACACAGCCTACCTAAAAATTTCAATGAGGCGTCTTAATAGCCATGACATATCGAATTCTGATCGCTGGTTTTCAACATGAAACAAATACATTCGCGCCATCCAAAGCTGAATATGAAAATTTTGTCAGGGGGGAAGGTTTTCCTCAGATGGTAAGAGGGGAAGAAATGTTGGAACTTCGGAATGTTAATATTCCGGCAGGCGGATTTTTGATTGAGGCTGACCGCTTGGGCTATGAAGTAGTCCCGGTGATTTGGGCTGGGGCCAGTCCATCCGCGCATGTCACTCAAGATACCTATGATCGCATTACCGATGAAATCATAAAGGCCGCTGCAAACGAAGCAATCGACGGTATATATCTAGACCTGCATGGCGCGATGGTTGCCGATCATACGGACGATGGTGAAGGGACGCTCCTGGCTCGGCTACGAGCTGTTGTCGGTAAGGATATCCCGATAGTCGTCTCTTTGGATTTACACGCTAATGTTACTGAGTTGATGCTCACACACGCAGATGCGATGGTTGCATTTCGTACTTATCCCCACGTGGATATGGCTGAAACTGGCACACGAGCCGCCAAATTACTTGATTTGCGGCTCCGGTCGGGAAAACTGCATTGCGAAAGCTTACGCCTTCCTTTCCTGATCCCGATAAACGGGATGTGTACGCTCATGGATCCAGCACGAAGCCTTTACGAGCAATTAGAACACCTTGAGTCCGAAGGCCTTTCACTCTCATTTACTCCAGGCTTTCCAGCCGCTGATTTCGAGGAGTGTGGGCCGGTTATCTGGGGTTATGGAACAGACAGGCGAGAGATCAAGGCTGCTGTCGCTGTCCTTTATAAAATGGTAGTGGAGGAGGAGGATCAGTGGGAAGTACCTTTCCTGCTCCCGGACGAAGCAGTGCTCCGGGCAATGACGTTAGCAGAAACCGCCCAGCGTCCAATCGTCATTGCCGATACCCAAGACAACCCGGGAGCAGGCGGGGATTCGAACACGACAGGAATGCTGAAGGCACTCATTAAACACGGTGCTACTAATGCTGCCGTAGGATTGCTTTATGACCCGGCAGCAGTTCAGTCCGCCATTGCAGCCGGGGTAGGCGGTTTCATTGAAATAGCGCTCGGGGGGCAGTCGGGCGCACCGGGCGATAGTCCCTTGCAGGGGCGCTTTGAAGTAATGCATTTATCCGATGGCCGCTGTCGTTTTGCAGGCCCGATGATGAATGGCATGGAAGTTGATGTCGGGCCTGTTGCATGCTTGAAAATCGGGGGTGTGAAGGTGGCTGTCAGCTCTGGTAAGTGCCAGATGCTGGACAGGAATTTGTATCGGATAGCAGGTATAGAACCTGAGCAAATGAGTGTACTGATCAATAAAAGCTCTGTTCATTTTCGAGCCGATTTCGAGCCGATTGCCGACCAAGTACTCGTTGCCAAAGCACCTGGGCCCATGACCGCGGATCCAGCGGACATTCCATGGAAAAAACTTCGTGAGGGAATCCGGCTAAAACCAAACGGGCCTTCATTCCACAGCCCTGCATGCCGCGCTTAATGATCGTAATCGAACTTTAGGTATGGAGCGACATTAACGCAAATGGCGTAAGTGAACGTTCGCCTGGATAAAAAATACTTCCTGATCTATCTGGATCCAGAAAGCGGATTACACCAGTAGATAAGAAGGAAGGCATTTCAGTTGTGCATATTAAGTTGATGCATTCGCGTTAGCGAAATTTGCGTGGGATTCGTGCGTGTTGCGTTGGCTTGGAAGATTTCCTTGTTGCTTCTGTTACCTAAAAATTATAAAAAAATCGGAGCATTATAATTGAACGTAAATAAAATTTCTGCAACTTTGATGTTTGGCACCATTGCCATGAGTAGCCAGGCGTTTGCTGACTTCCTAAGTGATAGCAAAGCTACTTTGGGAATGAGGAACTTTTACTTCAATAACGACAACCGTGATGGCACCGCGGCCCCTTCGAAAACCGAAGAGTGGGCGCAGGGTTTCATGCTGGACGTCAAGTCGGGATATACCGATGGTACCGTTGGTTTTGGTGTCGATGCCTTGGGGTTGCTGGGTGTTACCCTGGACACTGGCAAGGGACGCCACGTCGGCAGCTCTATGATTCCCTCGGACAGTGATAACCGCGCCGTTGACGAGTGGAGCCGGCTGGGGCTGACCGGAAAAGTCAAAATGTCGAAGACCGAACTGCGCTACGGTACCTTGATTCCGAAACTTCCGATACTGGTCGCCAACGATGGACGGGTGCTGCCACAAACCTTCGAGGGCGGCCAAATTACCTCGAGCGAGTTCAAGGACCTGACCCTGACGGGGGGGCGAATTGAACATGCAACAGGTCGCGGTTCAACTGATCAGACGGGGCTGGCCGCTATGGGCGGTACGCGTGAAAGCAACCAGTTCGACTTCGCCGGGGGCGACTGGAAAGTCACCAAGGATTTGACGGCTCAGTACTACTATGCCCATCTCGACAACTACTATACCCAGCAGTTTTTTGGACTGATTCACACGCTTGCGCTCTCGGACAATCAATCTCTGAAAACCGACCTGCGCTACTTCAACACTGACTCGTCCGGTGCAAACAGCTCCGGAACCACTGGCTACAGAATCAGCGGTTACACCGAAAACGGTGATGGCGAAATCGATAACCGCACCTGGAGTGCTGCACTGATTTACACCGTGGGAGGGCACGCCGTTACGGCGGGGTATCAAAGCGTTTCAGATGGCAGCAATTTTACTCAACTCAATCAGGGTAGCCTTGTAGACAAGGGTGCCGGTGGGGCGAGCGTCTACTTATATACCGATCGTTTTATCCAAAGCTTCACCCGCGCAGGTGAGAAGACAGCTTTCGGTCAGTATGCCTACGACTTCGCTGCTATGGGCGTTCCTGGTCTCAAAGCATCGGTCATGTACCTTTCCGGCAACAATATCAAGACAGCATCCGGTACTGATCAGAAAGAATGGGAAAGAGACTTTACTCTGGACTACGTCCTTCAGTCGGGAGCGCTCAAAGGTGTTGGCTTCGGCTGGCGTAACGGTAAATCCAATAGCGATGCCGCTCGTAACCAAGATCAGAACCGGATAGTTGTAAGCTACAGCATTCCGCTTCTCTAAGGGGGGGCGGTACCCTTCCAGGGTATCTCGCCTGAGGTCTGGCGGGTGACGCCGTAGATGATTTTCATCAGGGTGGATTTGCCGGCACCGTTCTCACCGAGTACGGCATGGATCTCGCCGGGCATCACACTGAGATCAATGCCATCGTTGGCGATGGCATTGGTAGCCCTCGGCGCTTTTATTATTTGAGAGGAGCTGCGCCGTTACGGACACTGCTACCTTCGCTTGCCGATCGCAGGTCGGCACCGTACGCCGTGAATACGCAGCCCTGCATGCACCAAGATCCTCTCAGTTCGCGGCAAGGCTTCTATAGAAGCTCCTTGCTGATTTATTTTATATGTAGAGCTTTTGTTGATCTGTAAAAGGTTTGGGTATTAGGTTTTGTGTTAGGAGTAACTTGGGCTTATATGTCTGATGTATTTAGTAGGAGATAGAGTCTGACCACCTCGCACATATCGAATATTGACACTCAATTTAGCCCGTCCTACCATGCGGGCTCTTAATTGTTGTTAACTGCGAGCTAAACTGATTAATGAAAAAGCTAGTATTAATGCTCGCGCTGCTTGCGCCACTTAATGCCTATGCTGCGGAGCCTGATCATCGTGCTATTTGCAAGGACCTTAGATCAGATGTCGCACATCGCTATGATGTTTATAATTTGGTGTTGATAGAGGGCGGTAGTTCATATGTGTCAGAAGAGGGGCTTGTGCTTTGTGTGTATGACGGCATTGTCAAAAAATTCTACGGTGAGCGCGCGATTAGAGTGATGGCTACACTAAATGCCGCTGACAACAAGCTTAACGTCCTACTTTGAACTGTCTAAATTGTAGATGTCCAGAAACTTCAACAGACATTGCGAGTTTGAAAAACTAAAAAAACCACCTCTGCGTGCACCGCTCCTGGCTATCACGCTGGTGATGTCCTGCATGGCGGCTGTTGCTGCATTTATTGTTATGACCTTCCACCGGCAATGTTTCGGTTTGGCAGTGATACTGTCGATCCCGGCTGTGCTGGCAATCCTTGTCCTGGGATATATCGGTATACCGCCGGCGCCAATCCGGTTTCGCCTGAGGATAAATACACCGCTTGGTACCTTGGTGCACTGACCATCCTTTCTGGCGCGATGATTGTGTTATGGCAGTCGCGAATTTCCAAACAAACCGTACTAACTCCAACGCAAGAGTCCTGATTCCGAAGTTAGCGGATGCAGTTCATGTTGTAGCTGCACTCGCTTAAAGCCATAGGTGAACTTATGAAGCGTGTTGTCGTGAATACTGGGACAGGAAGGGATATGGGGCGCCGTTGATTTGATCAGAAAAATAATGCCTGAGGCTCACGTCGAAATCGGCGATGGCTACTGGCATCTCGATCGGCATGGGGCATGGGATATGAGTGCTGCGGAGCGGGAATTGGGCTATCGAGCGCAATGGTCGCTGCAAAAGGGACTGCTGCATTACTCCGATTGGCTGCGCGATCACGAGTACTGATGCCGGGATTGCTCGCGAATTTTGGTGAGTCAGTAATATTCAGCAGCCATTGGTGATTAAACATGATTAAAACCCTATCGTCTGGCCAAACGGTACACGCTGCGCCGCCTCCTTTACCTTTGATATGGATGTAGACAGCATTACGCACTGGCGTCTATGAACCGCGAATTGACAGCCAGCCTTACTACCAGGGGGCGGTTAAAGCACATAAGTAACCGTTCTGATGGTGGGGCGTCGATCATCAATGGATGGTCGCTTGAATCCCTGCGATGCTCCAGTGAGAAGCTCAAAGCATTGCGATGAGCGTTTTGGCCGATTGCTGTCGGTGCGATCGGACCCCGGCATGGCAGCCATTGAAAATGGGGCGGGCAGGGGAGAGGGCTAAAAGGCCGGCCCTCTATATAGAAGGGGGAGCTGGTTCCCCCTTTCTGCAAGCTATTGATAGAAAAGCAAAATCAGTGCTTGACGGCAGATCTCAGGTGTCTATAATTCGCCCCACTTCCGGCGCAGTCGAAATGGAAAACTCCTTGGTAAACAAAGAGTTACGCGGTTTTCGGCAGCAGGTTGCTTCAGTTCATCGAAGCCAAAAGGAAGTTGAAAAAGAGGTGTTGACAACAGCGGGTAACGCTGTAGAATTCGCCTCCCGCTGATGAGAGATCTGAAGCGCAAGTGGTTGAAGTTGTTAAGGAAATCCTTGAGAGCTTCTGAAAATAACCACTTGACAGCAAG
>NZ_JAUHUK010000045.1:0-5837 GCF_030417915.1 Pseudomonas sp. C32
GTGTTTAAAAAGCAGGTAGACAGTGGGGGCGAGTCCATACATAAGAGCGAGCTTGCTCGCTCTTACAAGGGAAACACACCGTCTTCAGGCAATCTGCGGCTTCGACGCCACCCGATCAAACGTCACCTCATCCAGCGCATCTTCCTGCTCATCCAGCACCTGTCGAGGATGATCATTGCCTGGAATACTGCTGTCGATCAGGCTCAACAAGCGCGAACCCCGCGCCGTCAAAATGTAGTTCTCGCCGTTCCCCCCTTCATCCTCCGGTCGCGGTTCGATGTAGCCTCGCATCAGCAGTAACTTTTCGTACTCGCCAGCCACCGTTTTCAGGTGATCGAGGTTTTCAATCGGCTCGCCTTCGGAGGCTTTCTGCGCAGCGTACTGCTCGGCATAAGGTCGCGGCGTGAAGCTGTGGCCAGCACCGTTCTGTACTTCATGCAGCAAGTATTCAATCAAATCCCAGTTGTAAGTCGTCATCCTGATTCAACCTCCGGAGCCAATGTGATGGATGCCCGCGTGAAAGTCAGGGCCTTACGGTTGTGACCGGTACCGGCGGCTGCCGTTCAGCCTGCCGTCAGACACCGACCGACCAGCGGTCTGTCGAATGCAGTGCAGGTCAAACGACTAGGCTGTGTAAGCCCACTCCCAGCCCCACGCAGGAGAAAAACACCATGAACATTCAGAATCATCCCGTCGTGTCGCGGGAAGAATGGCTGGTCGCCCGCAAACAGCACTTGGCCCACGAAAAAGCCTTCACCAAAGAACGGGACAAACTCAGCGCCGAACGCCGTGCTCTGCCCTGGGTGAGGATCGACAAGGACTACCACTTTCAGGGGCCGAATGGTGAACTGAAACTGGCGGATCTTTTCGGCGGTCGCAGCCAGTTGGTCATCTACCACTTCATGTTCGCCGAAGGTTGGGACGAAGGTTGCCCGGGTTGTTCGTTCCTTTCAGACCACATCGACGGCGCCAACCAGCACCTGGCCCACCACGATGTGGCCGTGGTGGCGGTGTCCCACGCGCCGTTCGCCGAGTTCCAGCCATTCAAGCGGCGCATGGGCTGGAAATTCGACTGGTTCTCGTCAGAAGGTTGCGATTTCAACTACGACTTCGGCGTGACAGCTCGAGCCGAAGACGTCGCCGCCGGAAAGGCTACCTACAACTACGAAAAAACTGACGGTGCTGAAGAAGAACTCCCAGGCCTGAGCGTGTTTTATCGCAACGAGGCTGGCGAAATCTTCCACACCTACTCCACCTATGCCCGTGGCTTGGACATGTTGGTCGGGGCTTACAACTACCTCGACCTGACGCCGAAGGGCCGCAATGAAGAGGAAATCATGGAGTGGGTGCAGTATCACGACCGGTATGAAGACGAAGCCCCGGCGAGTTGCTGCCATGGTGGTTAGGTTTGATACCGAGTCATGGCAAATCGCGAGCAAGTGTTTGAGTGAACTTTCCACGGGTGGCAGCCCTCAACCGGATAACCCGCCTTAACCGGAACTGAGGCCTGCCCCCATGAAATCACTACTCAAGCTCACCCTTGTCGCAACGCTGACCTGCGCCCTTCCCGTCTGGGCCTGCACCCCGGAAGAAGCCACGCAGAAGCGCGAGCAACTGGCCCAGGAAGTGACCAGGCTCACTGAACAGAATCCGGCCAAGGCCAAGGAGATCAACGACGAATTGCAGAAGATGGACCTGGGAACCGCCGCCAAGGACTTGCCGGACAAGTGCCAGTTGATTGATCAGCGTTTGAAGGAGTTGGGCGCTGCGGAGAAAAAAGCTGAAAGCTGACGATTAAAGGCTGCGATCTTTTAAATAAAAAAAACCGGACTATGTCCGGTTTTTTATCAGCAGGTACCGTGCGTCATTCAGCAGCCGGGGCTTCCGGCTTGCGGCGCTTGAGCGGGGCCATGCCATCGCTGCTCACCAGGGAGTCGCTTTTCGGCCGGTTGGCGCTCTTGCGCTTGGTCGGGGTCTTGGCGGCGGTTTTTTTCTTGTCGCCCTTGGCGTCGGTCTTTTTCTTCTTCACGCCGACGGCTTTACCCGAGGCCTTGACCTTTTTCGGTCCGCCGTAGGTGCCTTTGACTTCCTTGATGGTGCGACGCTCGAAGCTCTGCTTGAGGTAGCGCTCGATGCTCGACATCAGGTTCCAGTCGCCATGGCAGATCAGCGAGATCGCCAGGCCATCGTTACCGGCGCGACCGGTACGGCCGATGCGGTGAACGTATTCGTCGCCGCTGCGTGGCATGTCGAAGTTGATCACCAGGTCCAGACCATCGACGTCCAGGCCGCGAGCGGCAACGTCGGTGGCGACGAGGATTTTCACGCCGCCCTGCTTCAGACGATCGATCGCCAGTTTGCGATCCTTCTGGTCTTTCTCACCGTGCAGTACGAACGCTTTGTATTCCTGCGCCACCAGACGACCGTAGATCCGGTCTGCCATGGCACGGGTGTTGGTGAACACGATGGCCTTCTGATAGGTCTCGTTGGCCAGCAGCCAGTTCACGATCTGTTCTTTATGCTGGTTGTGATCAGCGGTGATGATTTGCTGACGGGTGGTTTCGTTCAGCTGGCTGACCGCGTTGAGCTGCAAGTGCTCAGGGTTGTTCAGGACCTTGGCGATCATCTCGCGCAGGCCCGAACCGCCGGTGGTGGCGGAGAACAGCATGGTCTGCTGGCGGTTGGTGCATTCGTCAACCAGACGCTGAACGTCGTCGGCGAAGCCCATGTCGAGCATGCGGTCGGCTTCGTCGAGTACCAGCACTTCAACTTCTTTCAGGTCGAGGTTGCCGGCGTTGAGTTGCTCGATCATCCGGCCCGGCGTACCGATCAGGATGTCCGGCACCTTGCGCAGCATGGCCGCCTGGACCTTGAAGTCTTCGCCGCCAGTGATCAGGCCGGACTTGATGAAGGTGAACTGCGAGAAGCGTTCAACTTCTTTCAAGGTCTGCTGGGCCAGCTCGCGGGTTGGCAGCAGGATCAGGGTCTTGATGCTGACGCGAACCTTGGCCGGGCCGATCAGACGGTTGAGGATCGGCAAAACGAATGCAGCGGTTTTGCCGCTACCGGTTTGCGCTGTCACCCGCAGGTCACGCCCTTGGAGCGCCAGCGGGATAGCCGCGGCTTGCACAGGCGTTGGCTCGACAAATTTCAGCTCGGCCACGGCTTTGAGCAGGCGTTCGTGCAGGGCGAATTGGGAAAACACGGGTGCTACCTCGAAGAAATACAAAAAAACAGCTGCATAGGGTAACGGTTTCGAGCGCGTAGGCCGAGTTTCTTTGTACAAAAGGCAGTAAACAGTGGTTTTTTTGCTGCCAGTTTTGTCACAAGAGGCAAATCAAAGCGTCTTAAATGCTCTAATCACCTTTCTTGCCTTACAAAAGAATCGTTCTAGCCCATGGATATCAAACAGCTCTGGCTCAACGCCCAAGAACTCTGGAGTGCGCTGGAGAACCATCCACGCGTTTACTCAGCCCTGGCTCTGCTGTTGCTGCTGAGCATCGCGCTGATGCTCGGACGAGTGGCGCGCTACCTCATCCTGCACACCGTCAAATTGCTCGGTCGACAACCGTCGATGTACTGGCTCAATGATTTTCTCGACAACAAGGTGTTCCATCGTCTGGCGCAGGTCGTGCCCTCGCTGGTGATCCAGTTCGGTTTGAACCTGATCCCCGAACTGCACAAGACCACCCTGAACTTCCTTGGCAATGTCGCCCTGGCCTTCACCTTCCTGTTTCTGCTGTTGGCCGTCAGTTCCCTGCTCAATGCCTTGCTGGACATCTACGCCCGCACCGAACACGCCCGTACACGTTCGATCAAAGGCTATGTGCAGCTGACGAAGATGGTCTTGTACATCTTCGGTTCGATCATCATCGTCGCCACGCTGATCGACCGCTCGCCACTGTTGCTGCTGTCGGGTCTGGGTGCGATGTCGGCGGTGATCCTGTTGGTCTACAAGGACACCCTGCTGTCATTCGTCGCCAGCGTGCAGTTGACCAGTAACGACATGTTGCGGGTCGGCGACTGGATCGAAATGCCTCAGGTCGGCGCCGATGGCGATGTGGTGGACATCACTCTGCACACGGTCAAGGTGCAGAATTTCGACAAGACCATCGTCTCCATCCCGACCTGGCGCCTGATGTCCGAGTCATTCAAGAACTGGCGCGGCATGCAGGCCTCCGGGGGGCGCCGGATCAAGCGCAGCCTGTTCATCGACGCCAGCGGTGTGCGCTTTTTGCGCGATGAAGAAGAGTTCAAGCTGTCGCAGGTTCATCTGCTCACCGACTACATTAGTCGCAAACAGGCCGAGCTCAAGGCCTGGAACGAAGCCCAGGGCAACGTCGCGGCCCTGTCAGCCAACCGCCGTCGGATGACCAACATCGGCACCTTCCGCGCCTATGCGCTGTCGTACCTGAAGAGCCATGCGGAGATCCAGCCGAACATGACCTGCATGGTCCGGCAGATGCAGACCACGGCCCAAGGTGTGCCACTGGAAATCTACTGCTTTACCCGCACCACGGCGTGGGCGGACTACGAGCGGATTCAGGGGGATATTTTTGATTACTTGCTGGCGGTGCTGCCGGAGTTTGGCTTGAGCCTGTATCAGCAACCAAGCGGCACGGATCTGCGGGCCGGGCTGCTGCCGGCGATGCTCGGCGCAAGCCACATCCCCGAGCAGGAAAAACACCTGATGTAACACCACAAAACCCTGTAGGAGCTGCCGAAGGCTGCGATCTTGTGTTGTTCAAGATCAAAAGGTCGCAGCCTGCGCCAGCGCCTACACCAGGCTCGCCTCTCGCTTGATGCCCAAGCGACTGATCCACACCGCCATCAAAATCACCGAACCACCGAGCAACAACCGCCCCAGCTCTTCGTGCTGATTCCAGATCAGCAGATTGATCAACAGCCCCACCGGCACATGCAGGTTGTTCATCACCGCCAGCGTGCCGCCGTTGACCAGGCACGCGCCTTTGTTCCACCAGTACAGCCCCAACGCGGTTGAGACCAGGCCGAGGAACAGCAACACGCCCCATTGCAGTGGGGCTTCGGGCAGGAAGTTCTGTTTGCCGAACAGCAGAAACGCCGGCAACGCCACCGCCAGGGCACCGAGGTAGAAGTAGCCGAAGCGTCGGTAATGCGGCAGATCACTCGGATACCGCGCGACCAGGTGTTTGTACAGCACCTGCCCGGCCGCGTAGGTGAAGTTGGCCAGCTGCAGCAGCAGGAAACCCATGAAGAAATCCGGGTTGATCCGGTCGAAGCGAATCACCGCCGCCCCACCCACAGCCACCAGCGCCGCGACCAGGGCCCAGGGATTGAAGCGACGATTGAGCGCATCTTCGATCAGGGTCACATGCAGGGGCGTGAGGATGGTGAACAGCAAGACTTCCGGCACCGTCAGCACCCGGAAGCTCAGGTACAGGCAAACGTAGGTCACGCCGAACTGCAACGCGCCGATCAGCAACATCCCGCGCATGAACGCCGGCTCCACCGAGCGCCAGCGCGTCAATGGAATGAACACCAGCCCCGCCAGCAGCACGCGTACCAGCACGGCGAAGTAGCTGTCGACATGACCGGCCAGGTATTCGCCGATCAAACTGAAGGAAAACGCCTGGATCAGCGTGACAAAAAGTAGATAGCCCATGCTCGCCTCATTTCGAATGGCGGCGACGATAGCGGGTTTTGCTACTGATCGCGAACCCCCAAACAATACAAACCCTGTAGGAGCCGGTTTGCTGGCGATGAGGGCGTGTCAGTCGACAATGACACCCCGCAATCGCCAGCAAGCCGGCTCCTACAGGTTCGGTGGTGTTTTGCCGAATCCCAGGCAAAAAAAA
>NZ_JAUHUK010000046.1:0-3555 GCF_030417915.1 Pseudomonas sp. C32
AACCCTGAACATCGGCGTCACGCCGGTGGACGATCCGAGCGTCCTGCTCGGCGACACCAACACTGTCGATGAAGAGCACGCTGCAACCGGCAACGTGCTTGGCAATGACAGCGATGTCGACAACGCACTGAGCGTCGCAACATTCACCGTGCAAGGCGTCCCTGGTTTCTTTACCGCAGGCCAAACCGCGACGATTTCCGGCGTTGGTACTGTGACGATCGCCACCAACGGCGACTACAGTTTCACCCCTGCCGCGAACTGGAACGGCAACGTTCCACAGATCAGCTACACCACCAACACCCAATCTGTCAGTACGCTCGACATCACGGTCAACCCCGTCAACGACGCTCCGACCGTCAACTCCACTTCGGCCAGCGGTGATGAAGATCACTTGATCGCCGTGCAGCTCGGCGGCAATGACATTGATGGCAACGTCGACCACTTCACCCTGAGCAGCCTGCCGGCCAATGGCACGTTCTACGCAGACGCCGCCGGAACCATCGCGTTGTCCACCAGCAGCGTGATCGCTGCAAACGCCAACGGCGCAACGGTTTACTTCCGCCCTACTGGCGACTGGAGTGGCACCACCAGCTTCACCTACAGCTCCACCGACAATGCAGGCATGCCTTCCGCTTCTTCGGCGACCGGCGCCATCGTTGTCGCGCCAGTCACCGATATGCCGAGCCTGTCACTGACCGGTGGCGGTGTCGTTGCATCGACCGACTTCCAGGAAGTCGCTGTGAATGGCTCCTATACCAATATCGATGTCAGCAAGCTCGGCAACGGCGTCTGGCACACCGATAACGCCGGTGGCAAGGTCGAAATCGGCCAGGCCAGCGTCTACGGTGCCGGCGGCAATAACCAGGTCATCGAACTGGAGCGCAATTCCGGCGATGCGAGCAACCTCTATACCAACATCGATGCCAAGGCCGGCACTACCTATAACGTGTCCTTCGACTATGCACCGCGTGCCGGCATCGATAACTCGCTCATCAATGTGTACTGGGGGGGCCAACTCATTGGCACCCTGAACACCTCGACCACCGGCATGCAGCACTACAGCTTCAACGTTCCGGTCACTGCCGATGGCAACCAGAAACTCGAGTTCCGCGCCGGTGACAGCAACAGCCTGGGCGGTGTGCTGGACAACATCAATGTCACTCAAGTGCTCAATTCTGGCCTTGAAGACAACGCGATTCTGCTGTCGACCATTCAGGCTCACACCAATGATGCCGACGGTTCGGAAACACTGACGCTCACATTGAACGGCTTGCCGGCGGGCTCGAAACTCACTGACGGGACCCACACCTTCGATGCCGCCAACGGCTCGACATCGGTGGACATTACGGGCTGGAACCTGGCCACGCTCAAGCTGACACCGCCGACGAACTTCAATGGCGACATCGCGCTGACCGTAACTGCCACCGCCAAAGACGGCGATGCACCAAGCGCCAGCACCTCATTGCCACTGGTGGTACACGTGACTGCCGTCAATGACGCCAGCGTGCTGCTGGCTGACAGGATCACCGTCGACGAAGACCACAACGCGACTGGCAACGTGCTGACCAACGACCAGGATGTCGATAATGTCCTGAGCGTCTCCAGCTTCAATGTGCAGGGCGTCAAGGGCAACTTCACGGCGGGTCAGACCGCAACCATCGCCGGTGTCGGCACGCTGATCATCGCCAGTAACGGCGACTACACCTTCAAACCGGCCGCCGACTGGAATGGCAACGTTCCGCAGGTGACCTACACCACCAACACGGGATCGAGCACTACGCTTAACATCGGTGTTACGCCGGTCAACGACAACTTCACCGACGCCAACGAAACCGTCTCCAGTCCAGAAGACTCCGTGGCTACCGGCAGCGTGCTGTCCGGTACTTCGAGCGTCGACGGCCCGGTCAGCGTGCTCAACTTCACCGTTGGCGGCACTCAGTACCAGGCTGGTCAAACAGCAACCATCACCAACGTCGGTACTTTGGTGATCGGTGCGAATGGGGCCTACACCTTTACTCCGACCGCCAACTACAATGGCACCGTGCCGACCGTCACCTACACCGTCACCGACGGTTCGGGCGCTGACGACACTTCGACCCTGAACATCAACGTCACGCCGGTCAACGACAACTTCACCGATGCCAGCGAAACGGTCTCCACCCTGGAAGACACCGTGGCCACCGGTAACGTGCTGAATGGCACTTCGAGCTTCGACGGCCCGGTCAGCCTGGTCAACTTCACGGTTGGCGGCACTCAGTACGTGGCGGGTCAAACAGCAAACATCGCCAACGTCGGCACGCTGCTCATCGGTTCGAATGGGGACTACACCTTCACCCCGGCCACCAATTACAACGGCACCGTACCGACCGTTACTTACACCATCACTGACGGTTCCGGCCCCAACGACACTTCGACCCTGAACATCAGCGTCACCCCAGTGGATGACAGCTTCACCGACGCCAACGAAACTGTAACGATCTATGAAGACACTGCGGCCACCGGAAACGTACTGTCCGGTACTTCGAGCGTCGACGGTCCGGTCAGCGTGGTCAACTTCACGGTGGGCGGTACTCAGTACGTGGCGGGTCAAACAGCAAACATTGCCAACGTCGGCACGCTGGTGATCGGTTCGAACGGGGCCTACAAATTCACCCCGGCCGACAACTACAACGGCACCGTGCCGACCGTTACCTACACCGTCACCGACGGTTCGGGCACCAACGACACCTCGACGCTGAACATCAGCGTCACGCCGGTCAGCGACAAATTCTCCGACGCCAATGAAATGGTCTCCACACCGGAAGACACTGTCCTCACCGGCAGTGTCCTCACCGGCACAAGCAGCGTTGACGGTCCAGTCAGTGTGCTCAACTTCAGCATCGGTTCAACCACTTACGCGGCAGGCACTACGGCGACAATTGCCAAGATCGGCACCTTGGTGATCGCGGCGAACGGGACCTACACCTTCACTCCGAATGCCGATTACAACGGCTCGGTCCCGGCGGTCAGATACACCGTCACCGACGGTTCGGGCAGCAACGACACTTCGGTCCTGAAAATCAGTGTCACACCGGTTAACGACAACTTCACCGACGCCAACGAATCGGTCTCAACCCTGGAAGACACCGCCGTCACCGGCAGCGTCCTAAGTGGCACGAGCAGCGTTGACGGCCCGGTCAGCGTGCTCAACTTCACCATCGGCACGACCACCTACAACGCTGGAAGCACAGCGACCATCACCAATGTCGGCACGCTGGTCATCGGCGCGAACGGTGCCTACACCTTCACGCCAGCCGTCAACTACAACGGCACCGTGCCGACCGTGACCTACACCGTCACTGACGGTTCGGGGACCAACGACATTTCGACGTTGAACATCAACGTCACGCCGGTCGACGACAGCTTCTCCGACGCCAACGAAAACGTTTCGACCAACGAAGACAGTACGGCCACCGGTAACGTGCTGACCGGCACCACGAGCGGTGACGGTCCGGTCAGCGTGCTCAACTTCTCGATTGGTGACACTCAGTACCTGGCCGGTCAGACAGCAACCAT
>NZ_JAUHUK010000047.1:0-3482 GCF_030417915.1 Pseudomonas sp. C32
ATACGACGGCGATTCAAAGCCACAGGCAATGCTCACTTCCAGCACGCTCATGTCTGTTTGCCGCAATAACTGCCGCGCCTTCTCCAGCCGCAAGCGCAGATAGATATTGGCTAATAGCGGTGAAATAAGCGCACCTTGTGGTGTGCCCTGCTTCGCAGGAGTTCGCTTTCCGTTTTCAAGAACACCTGTACGCAGCCATCGGACTATTAACGCTAACACCCGTCGATCCGCGATTCGGTGTTGCAGAAAGCACATCATCCACTCGTGATCGATGGTGTCAAAGAACGCGCGAATAGTTGAGCGGGCTACCTCACATTGAAGTCGGTGGGGTGTGTGGAGCGCTTACTCAAAACCCAAGGCAGGAGCCGTATGCGGTAATTCCGCACATACGGATCTGTGCGGGGGTGGCAGGTGGCTGCCATTCCTACCGCGACCAGTTGATCTCGCGTCCTGCGGTTATGAAACGCGGATCCATGAAAACCGCGCACAGAGTATTGAGTGGGAGCACATTGTCCCAGCCTGGCAGTTTGATCATCAGCGGCAACGCTGGCAAAAACGGGTTAAGAAACTTCCCTCTCGAAAAAGAACGCAGTCTCCCCAAAAGCCGGTTTTAGTTGATCGAACCACGTAGCATCGGGATCAAATCGTGCGAAGAATGGCCTCTGCACCCAATCCGGGTTTCGTGCTTGGATAAAACGTAAAACAAACACCTTTTCTCCTCGAATTTCAGCTAAACCGCAGACCTCAACTTTCCCCGGATCTGCGCTCATCGAAGGTCCTCTGGCAGTCCTGGCAATACCTGAAACTTGTTTGACCGCGTCCCGGTAAATTTCCCACGCACATACAAGAGGGACTTCAAAATACCGGCGGGCCCCGGTATCACGCTCGATAAACATATAGTAAGGAATAATGCCTAGTTGAATTTGCGTCTGCCAGAGTCGCGCCCAGACGTCAGCAGAGTCATTGATATGAGCCAGCAACGGGCCCTGGCTACGTATTTGAGCGCCTGTTTGTCGAACACGAAGAATAGCCTCTCGAGCAATGGCAGGCTCAAGTTCCGCCCAATGATTATAATGAGCCATTAACGCTAAGTGTTTACCGCTGTTGATGATCGTCCTAAATAGATCAAGAAGTTCACCTGCGTCGCTGTCAGTCACAAACCGCTGAGGCCAGAAAGAAAGCGCCTTCGTACCAATTCGGATAGTGTGGATGTACTCGAATTCAAGCGTCAAAAGAGGTTCTAGGCAAGCACGTAGATTGCTTGTCTTCATAACTAGCGGATCTCCGCCAGTAATTAAAACATCAGTCACTTTGGGGTTGGCCCGAAGGTAATCCAATAGCTGGGCGTTTTCCTTAGCAGCAATCTTGAGCGATTGGTCACCCGTGAATTGGGCCCAACGGAAACAAAAAGTTCAGTATAGATTTCTCATGCCGCAACCTGCGCCGGAGCCTTGTATCGGATCCATCTAAATAGAAGTAGAGAGAACAGCGCCATAAGTCCAAGTCCTACGCCACACCACACACCCGCTACTCCTAGATCAGTATAAAATGCCAAGAAAATAGCGAGCGGCAGCCCCACTAGCCAAAAACAAATAATCGAAAGCAACATCGGAAAGATGGTCTGTTTCAAGCCCCTAAATATACCGAGCAGTACCATTTGACTTCCATCAAAGAAATGGAAGATTCCTAAAATGCAGACAAAAAGGCTAGAAAGCTTGATAAGCTCGTCATCTCCTCCTTCACCGTGAGCAACAAATAGCTGAACAATATCATGGGGAAAAATAATCAGAATAGAAGATATTACAGTGAGTACTATCCAGCCGAGCCATAAAGCACTCCATCCGGCGTCACTCGTCCGCAGCGAATACACACCCAAAGGAGAGCAGAGGCTTATTCTCGTAGTAGAAGCCTGAGAAATGCCATTAGGTATTGTAAATACGACTTGAAGAACTTGCATTGCGACACCATGAGCAGCCAACGCAACGACTCCAAACTTACCCACTATGATTGTGAGAATGAAGAAAAACAGTGTGTCATTTGCCTGCGTTAAAGAGACCGGAATACCATTTCTTAAAATAGGCAGCATCACCCACCCTCTCACCACTTTCAATTTTATACAGTGCTGCCGCTCCCTGAACTGCGGATTTATTAAGCCTAATATGACCAGCAATATACAAAGCAAAATGTTTGTTAGGGTCGTGGCGATACCTGCACCGAACAAACCCAAGGGGGGTATCCACAAAAAACCAAATATTAGAATCAGGTTAGCAACGAAATTAAAGACCGCTGCCATAATAATTGCGATAACTGCATATCGCGCCGACCCCATTACTGACAAAATATTTCTGAGGTGTACAAATAAAATCGCTGGGCCGATGCTCCACATCAGGCTATTCATGTACCTCTGAGCTTCGAGAGACAAAAGCAGATCCTGGCCAAAAAAAACTAATATTTCTTTCGTAAAATAGAGCATTGCTAAGCATATTAAAAATGCAGTTACTATAAGCTGAATGCAGCTGGTCGATACAGATGTATATTGTTCTTCTTTTGCCTTAGCCCCCAACGCGTCAGAAATAAACGGGACGGTAGAGATGAGTAGCCCGGAGAATAATAAAAACAGAAGATAGTAGAGGCCCTGTGCCAAAGTCGACGCAGCTAACGCCTCGACACTAATCCATCCAGCCATTATTACGTCCGTAGTCGCAATAATCACATGCGCGATATTGCCAGATACAAAGGCTAGCGAGAGCCGGGAACTCTCGCGCATCTCGGATGTATATCTACGGGAAAACCTCGCGGCACGGCTATATATCGGTGATGATGTCAAGACTGTACTCCCGATCTAGGTGCTTATCCTATGCGAACTCCAACGACGAAGTTGCACGCTGAATCCTCCTGCTATTACGAGGCTGGCTGCCCGCGGTTGCCACACGGTAGATAGCTGTGGACGGATGAGCATTGGCGTAAGCCCGTTGTTGCTCAATAATCCTCAAGACGTCTTTGTTCGCCCCTTCAAGTTGCTGCGAGAAAAGGTAATCTTTTTTGCTGCGAAGAGAATCTGGGAAGGCTTTATTGGTGTACACAGAGGAGAGGGGAGCATTCATTTCCAAAATCCTTACCTGTGATGGATGTCCATGAATAATGCGGCACAAACTAAATAATTCGTACCGCCGAACTCACAGTCAAAGGACGGAAAAGGAAACTTCGCAGTAATTGATACTAAAAATCCTACAGAAATTTCTGCTCGATAAGATGCAAGACAATTTCAATCAAGCTTTCACAGATCCGTTGATCTTCCCTCGGACAGCGCTCCATGGCGCAAACACTTGAACCTTACCCAGGATGAAGTGGCCAAACGGATGGGTGTCTCTCAGCCGGCATTTTCCCAGCAAGAGACCCTCTCAGAGCCTCGGAAGGCCACTCGCGAAAAAATAGCAGCGGCGTTTGGTATTACCGCTAATCAACTTGAGCTTTAGGCTGTG
>NZ_JAUHUK010000048.1:0-3105 GCF_030417915.1 Pseudomonas sp. C32
GTGAATGTTGATTTCTAGTCTTTGACTAGTTCGTTCTTTAAAAATTTGGGTATGTGATAGAAAGATAGACTGAACGTTACTTTCACTGGTAACGGATCAGGCTAAGGTAAAATTTGTGAGTTGCTCTTAGGAGCTCAATCGAATTTTCGGCGAATGTCGTCTTCACAGTATAACCAGATTGCTTGGGGTTATATGGTCAAGTGAAGAAGCGCATACGGTGGATGCCTTGGCAGTCAGAGGCGATGAAAGACGTGGTAGCCTGCGAAAAGCTTCGGGGAGTCGGCAAACAGACTTTGATCCGGAGATGTCTGAATGGGGGAACCCAGCCATCATAAGATGGTTATCTTGTACTGAATACATAGGTGCAAGAGGCGAACCAGGGGAACTGAAACATCTAAGTACCCTGAGGAAAAGAAATCAACCGAGATTCCCTTAGTAGTGGCGAGCGAACGGGGACCAGCCCTTAAGTGGCTTTGAGATTAGCGGAACGCTCTGGAAAGTGCGGCCATAGTGGGTGATAGCCCTGTACGCGAAAATCTCTTAGTCATGAAATCGAGTAGGACGGAGCACGAGAAACTTTGTCTGAATATGGGGGGACCATCCTCCAAGGCTAAATACTACTGACTGACCGATAGTGAACTAGTACCGTGAGGGAAAGGCGAAAAGAACCCCGGAGAGGGGAGTGAAATAGATCCTGAAACCGTATGCGTACAAGCAGTGGGAGCCCACTTTGTTGGGTGACTGCGTACCTTTTGTATAATGGGTCAGCGACTTATTTTCAGTGGCGAGCTTAACCGAATAGGGGAGGCGTAGCGAAAGCGAGTCTTAATAGGGCGTCTAGTCGCTGGGAATAGACCCGAAACCGGGCGATCTATCCATGGGCAGGTTGAAGGTTGGGTAACACTAACTGGAGGACCGAACCGACTACCGTTGAAAAGTTAGCGGATGACCTGTGGATCGGAGTGAAAGGCTAATCAAGCTCGGAGATAGCTGGTTCTCCTCGAAAGCTATTTAGGTAGCGCCTCATGTATCACTGTAGGGGGTAGAGCACTGTTTCGGCTAGGGGGTCATCCCGACTTACCAAACCGATGCAAACTCCGAATACCTACAAGTGCCGAGCATGGGAGACACACGGCGGGTGCTAACGTCCGTCGTGAAAAGGGAAACAACCCAGACCGTCAGCTAAGGTCCCAAAGTTATGGTTAAGTGGGAAACGATGTGGGAAGGCTTAGACAGCTAGGAGGTTGGCTTAGAAGCAGCCACCCTTTAAAGAAAGCGTAATAGCTCACTAGTCGAGTCGGCCTGCGCGGAAGATGTAACGGGGCTCAAACCATACACCGAAGCTACGGGTATCACTTAGGTGATGCGGTAGAGGAGCGTTCTGTAAGCCTGTGAAGGTGAGTTGAGAAGCTTGCTGGAGGTATCAGAAGTGCGAATGCTGACATGAGTAACGACAATGGGTGTGAAAAACACCCACGCCGAAAGACCAAGGTTTCCTGCGCAACGTTAATCGACGCAGGGTTAGTCGGTCCCTAAGGCGAGGCTGAAAAGCGTAGTCGATGGAAAACAGGTTAATATTCCTGTACTTCTGGTTATTGCGATGGAGGGACGGAGAAGGCTAGGCCAGCTTGGCGTTGGTTGTCCAAGTTTAAGGTGGTAGGCTGGAATCTTAGGTAAATCCGGGATTCTAAGGCCGAGAGCTGATGACGAGTGTTCTTTTAGAACACGAAGTGGTTGATGCCATGCTTCCAAGAAAAGCTTCTAAGCTTCAGGTAACCAGGAACCGTACCCCAAACCGACACAGGTGGTTGGGTAGAGAATACCAAGGCGCTTGAGAGAACTCGGGTGAAGGAACTAGGCAAAATGGCACCGTAACTTCGGGAGAAGGTGCGCCGGTGAGGGTGAAGGACTTGCTCCGTAAGCCCACGCCGGTCGAAGATACCAGGCCGCTGCGACTGTTTATTAAAAACACAGCACTCTGCAAACACGAAAGTGGACGTATAGGGTGTGACGCCTGCCCGGTGCCGGAAGGTTAATTGATGGGGTTAGCTAACGCGAAGCTCTTGATCGAAGCCCCGGTAAACGGCGGCCGTAACTATAACGGTCCTAAGGTAGCGAAATTCCTTGTCGGGTAAGTTCCGACCTGCACGAATGGCGTAACGATGGCGGCGCTGTCTCCACCCGAGACTCAGTGAAATTGAAATCGCTGTGAAGATGCAGTGTATCCGCGGCTAGACGGAAAGACCCCGTGAACCTTTACTATAGCTTTGCACTGGACTTTGAATTTGCTTGTGTAGGATAGGTGGGAGGCTTTGAAGCGTGGACGCCAGTTCGCGTGGAGCCAACCTTGAAATACCACCCTGGCAACTTTGAGGTTCTAACTCAGGTCCGTTATCCGGATCGAGGACAGTGTATGGTGGGTAGTTTGACTGGGGCGGTCTCCTCCTAAAGAGTAACGGAGGAGTACGAAGGTGCGCTCAGACCGGTCGGAAATCGGTCGTAGAGTATAAAGGCAAAAGCGCGCTTGACTGCGAGACAGACACGTCGAGCAGGTACGAAAGTAGGTCTTAGTGATCCGGTGGTTCTGTATGGAAGGGCCATCGCTCAACGGATAAAAGGTACTCCGGGGATAACAGGCTGATACCGCCCAAGAGTTCATATCGACGGCGGTGTTTGGCACCTCGATGTCGGCTCATCACATCCTGGGGCTGAAGCCGGTCCCAAGGGTATGGCTGTTCGCCATTTAAAGTGGTACGCGAGCTGGGTTTAGAACGTCGTGAGACAGTTCGGTCCCTATCTGCCGTGGACGTTTGAGATTTGAGAGGGGCTGCTCCTAGTACGAGAGGACCGGAGTGGACGAACCTCTGGTGTTCCGGTTGTCACGCCAGTGGCATTGCCGGGTAGCTATGTTCGGAATAGATAACCGCTGAAAGCATCTAAGCGGGAAACTAGCCTCAAGATGAGATCTCACTGGGACCTTGAGTCCCCTGAAGGGCCGTCGAAGACTACGACGTTGATAGGTTGGGTGTGTAAGCGCTGTGAGGCGTTGAGCTAACCAATACTAATTGCCCGTGAGGCTTGACCATATAACACCCAAGCAATTTG